>NZ_CAXBJS010000104.1:0-9739 GCF_963976025.1 uncultured Arenimonas sp. | reverse complement strand
GCGCCGAGGTGCGGGGCAGCAGGCGACCGTCGGCGTCGTCCACGCGCAGGCGCAGCAGGAAGGTGCGCGCCTGCGGGTCGGTCACCGGCACCCGCGCTTCAACGCGGGCGGGCAGGGCGTCGCCGGCCAGCGCGTCCGGGTAAACCTGCACCGTGGCCTCACCGGCCAGCGCGGCGAAACGTTCCTGCGGCACCTGCAGGTCCAGGCGTACGCGGTCGGTGGCGACCAGGTCGAGCACGGTGTCGCCGCGTTGCACCCACTCGCCGGCTTCGGCGTGTTTGGCGCTGACGACACCGGCGAAGGGAGCGGGCAGGGCGTGCCGGCGCACCAGCTCCTGCTGCTCGGCGGCGGCGGCGCGGGCGGAATCGGCGGCGGCGCGCGCCTGGCTCAGGCGGGCTTCGAGCGTGCCGACCTGGCTGGCGGGGATGAATTTGTCGGCGGCCAGGCGCCGGCCTTCGTCCAGCAGGCGTTGGGCTTCGGCGGCGGTGGCCTCGGCTTCGGCCGCCTCGGCACGCACCCGCGCCAGTGTGTGGCGGGCGACGGCATCGTCGAGCTGCACCAGCACCTGGCCCGCCTCGACGCGGTCGCCGGCGTCCACCTTCACCTCGCGCACCAGGCCGTCCACGCGCGGCGACAGGCCGGCGGCGCGGTCGGCGGTCAGCGTGCCGGTGAGCTGGAACTGTTCGCCGAAATCGGCGGCCTTGGGCTGCATCACGCGCACGGGCACGGCGGCCAGGGCCGGCAGGGCCGGCAGGGCGGCGATCGCCAGCAATGCCGCCATCAGCCAGGGTGCCCGGAGGCCTTGATTGCTGCGCATGCGTTTTCCCCAATCCATGACACGGCGAGCCTACCAACCGCGCAGGCTCCGGCGATGTGAAAGCGCGCAGTCTATTGCAAACGCGAATCACTCGCATCTATACTCGCCCCGCCTCAGGCCCAGCAGACGCCACGCCTGGTTCCCCTTTGAACTCCAGGAACCCGTATGTCTGCCCAAATCCGCATGGCCGTGCTTCCGGCCTGCCTGCTGGCCGCACTGGCCAGTCCCGCCGCCTTCGCCGATGCCGGCATGGGGCTCACCCAGCTCGACGCGGTCGAAGTCACCGGGCAAAAGCCCGACGACTACGCGGCCGGCTCCACCGACTCCGCCACCCGCCTGGAACTGACGCCGCGTGAGACCCCGCAGTCGGTCAGCGTCATCACCCGTGCGCAGATGGACGACTTCGGCCTGGACAACATCAACGAGGTCCTGGCCAACACCACCGGCGTGGTCGTGGAACAGGTGGAAACCGACCGCGTGTATTTCACCGCCCGCGGCTTCGACATCACCAACTTCCAGCGCGACGGCTTCGGCCTGCCGCTGCCCTACGGCATCCAGAACGGCGACCTCGACACCGCGCTTTACGAGCGCATCGAAGTGCTGCGCGGCGCCAACGGCCTGCTCTCGTCCACCGGCAACCCTTCGGCCACGGTGAACTTCGTGCGCAAGCGCCCGGGCAGTGAGCTGGACGGCGGCGTGCGGCTGGGCCTGGGCAGCTGGGACCAGCGCCGCCTGGACGTGGATGTCGGCGGCCCCTTGAATGACAGCGGCAGCGTGCGCGGCCGCGCCGTCGCCGCCTGGCAGGAAGGCGACAGCCATCTCGACCGCTACTCGCTGGAAAAGAAGGTGGTCTATGGCGTCATCGAAGCCGATCTTGGTCCCGCGACCACCCTGGCCATCGGCGTCTCGCACCAGGACAACGCACCCACCGGCAACCTCTGGGGCGCGCTGCCGCTGTTCTTCACCGACGGCACGCCTACCGACTACGACGTCTCCACCAGCACCAGCGCCGACTGGTCGCATTGGGATTCAAGCGACACCCGCGCCTTCGTCGAACTCGCACATGCGCTGGACAACGGCTGGACGATCAAGGCGGCGGTGAACCACGAAGAGATGGAGGAGGAGAGCGAACTCTTCTACGTCTACGGCACGCCCGACCCGGTCACCGGCCTCGGCCTGTTCGCCTATCCGTCGGCCTACGGCGGCCGCTTCA
Source organism: uncultured Arenimonas sp. (assembly GCF_963976025.1). Lineage (NCBI taxonomy): Bacteria > Pseudomonadati > Pseudomonadota > Gammaproteobacteria > Lysobacterales > Lysobacteraceae > Arenimonas > uncultured Arenimonas sp. Next base: position 7,709 of record NZ_CAXBJS010000104.1, on the reverse strand, counting down.
AGGCGCTGTCGGCCGACGTGTTCGCCACCGGCCCGATGCGCCTGGGCGGCCGCGACCACGACGTGGTGGTCGGCGCCAGCTGGGCCGACGGCAACAACCGCGAACTGTCCTGGTACGGCAACGACGTCGGCACGCCGCTGGCGCCGGGCCAGGCTTTCGACGGTAGCTACCCGAAACCCAGCTTCGATGCGTACTCCGACGGCTCCGATTTCGACTACGGCCGCGAAAGTTTCTACGCCACGGTGCGCTGGAACCTGGCCGACCGCTTCAAGCTGATCACCGGCCTCAACCACACGCGCGTGGACACCGAAGGCTTCAGCTACGGCGAATCCAACACCGTCGACGAAAGCCGCACCACGCCCTTCGCCGGTGCCGTGCTGGACCTGGGCCCGGCCTGGTCGGTTTATGCCAGCTACGGCGAGATCTTCAGCCAGCAGTCGGAAGTGAATGCCGACAACCGCCTGGTCGGCCCCGTCGAAGGCAGCAACGCCGAGATCGGCCTGAAGGGTGAATGGTTCGACGGCGGCCTGAATGCCTCGCTGGCCGTGTTCCGCGCCGACCAGGACAACCTGGCCGAATACGCCGGCTTCGATACCGGCACCGGCCGCTCGTATTACGCCGGCGTCGATGCGCGTTCGCAGGGCGTGGAACTGGACTTCGCCGGGCGCCTTGGCGAGCACTGGCACGTGGCCGGCGGTTACACCGTGCTCGAACTCGAGGCCGCCGACGGCAGCGACGCGCGCACCTACGTGCCGCGCCAGCTGCTGAGGCTTTCCGCGGTCGTTGACCTGACCGCGGTGCCCGGCCTGAGCCTGGGCGCCAACCTGCGCTGGCAATCGGCCATCGATCGCGAAGCCGTCGCCTACGACGACCTGGGCACGGCCACGCCGCTGCGCATTCAACAGTCTTCCTACGCCCTGCTTGGGCTGATGGCGAACTACGACATCAACGAGCGCTGGTCGGCCACGCTGAACCTGGACAACGTCACCGACGAAAAATACCTGACCAGCCTGTACTGGGAGCAGGGTTATTACGGCGCTCCGCGCGGCGTGACGGTGTCGGTCGGTTACCGGTTCTGAGACCGATGTCGCCGCGTCTTGAGGTCTTCTCGCGCGTAACCGCCGCCCTGGTGGGCGGCTACGCGCTGGCCTACGGGTTCACCGCCTTCCTGGCCCTGGCGCTGCCGATGGGGCGCGTGGACCGGGTGGCCTTCGCCACCCTGCTGGCGTTCGCGGCCTGGTGCGCGGCGGCCATCTACGTGTTCGCCGCGCGTTCGGCCTGGCGCGCCTGGTCGGCGCCGCTGGGCCTGGGCCTGGCGCTGTGGGCGGTGACCCTGTTGTTCCCGGAGGCGGCGACGCGGCCATGAAGGACACCCTTTCCAGATCGATGGCCTGGCTGCACACCTGGTCGGGCCTGGTGGTTGGCTGGCTGCTGTTCGTGATCTTCGTCGGCGGCACCATCGCCTGTTTCGACAAGGAACTCGACAACTGGATGCAGCCCTGGCTGCACGAGACGGTCCTGCCGGAGCAGCCGCGCTTCGACGCGGCCATCGCCCGCACCGCCGAACAGCATCCGGTGGCCCACTCCTGGTACGTGCTGAACGGTAATGAACGCAATCGTGGCACCGGCAACTTCGCCTTCTTCGACGACGGCAGCCACTGGCACGAGACCCTGCACCCGGTCACCGGTGAACCCCTGCCGGACGTCGCCGGCGGCGACTTCTTCTTCGAGCTGCACTACAACCTGCATGCCGGCAACCCGGGCATGTACCTCGTCGGCCTGGCCGGCATGATGATGCTGGTGGCGCTGGTCGCCGGCATCATCATCCACAAGCGTATCTTCCGCGATTTTTTCACCTTCCGGCCGCGCGCCGGCGGCCAGCGCGCCTGGCTGGACGGCCACAACCTCACGGGCGTGCTCGGCCTGCCTTTCCACCTGATGATTGCCTACACCGGCGTGGCGATCTTCATGTTCAGCTATGTGACCGCCGGCGTCGATACGGCGTACGAAGGCGATGTCTTCCACTACTTCGACGTCGCTTCGGACGCTTACGAACGCCCCGAACTCGGCCGGCCGCTCGAGCGCCTGCATTCGCTCGACGCGCTGGTGGCCGACGCCCGCCAGCGCCTGGGCCAGCCGGTGACCTGGGCCAGCGTGCACCACCCCGATGACGCCAGCGCCATCATTTCCTTCGGCGGCGACCACAGCCGGCGGGTGGCCTGGAACTTCGATCAGGTGCACTACGACGCCGCCGACGGTCGCTTCCTGCACCACAGCCGGCCCGACAGCGCCGGCTACGGCACCTACACCTTCCTGGGTGGCCTGCACATGGCGCAGTTCGGCGGCAGCACGCTGCGCTGGCTGTATTTCCTGCTCGGCCTGGCCGGCTGCGTGATGCTGGCCAGCGGCATGCAGGTGTGGGTGGCCAAGCGCCGCCGCGAGGCCGGTGTCGGCCACGCCCTCGTGCGTGCGCTGAACGCAGGCGTTGTTGCCGGCATGCCGCTGGCCGTGGCGGCGATGGCCGTGGCCAACCGCCTGCTGCCCTGGGACCTGGCCGATCGCCGCGCCGCGGAAATCACGCTGTTCTGCATCGCCTGGCTGCTGGCCGCGGGCTGGGGGGCGTGGCGTGACCGGCGGGGCCGGGGTTGGCGCGATCTTTACGTGGGCACGGCGGTGCTGCTGCTGTTGGTGCCGGTGGTGAACTTGGTGACGACGCCGGCCAGCCACCTGCTGGCGACCCTGCCGCAGGGCGAGTGGGCGCTGGCGGCGGTGGACCTGACCGCCTTGGCGCTGGGCCTGGCCTTTGCCTGGCTGGCGCGGCGACAGCATCGTTGCCTCGCACTGCCCGACGTCGCGGCGGCGACAGGCACGCAGGAGGCGTCGGCATGATCGTGCTGGTGATCGCCGTGAACCTGATCGGCTGGGCGCTGCTGGCGCTGGGACTGCCCGGTCACCACCGCGCCTGGTTCGGGGCGGCGCCCGCGCCGGGCCGGCGGCGATTGCTCAGGCTCAGTGGTTGGGCCTGCCTGCCGCTGGCCTGGGGGCTTGCGGTGGCGCAGCAGGGCCATGAACTGGGCAGTGTGATGTGGGCCGCAACGCTGATGCTGGCGGCGCTGGCCTGGGCGCTGGTGATGGCCGCGCGCGAAACCCTCAGCGCAGCGGGCGGCCGGACACCAGGCGCAGCCGGCGCTCGCCGGGTCGCGAAGGGCCAGCCTCGAAGCTGACGCGGTCACGGCCGGCGTCCTTGGCCTGGTACAGCGCCGAATCGGCGCGTGCCAGCCAGCGCGGCCAGTCGTCTTCGGGCTCCAGCGTGGCGGCGCCGATGGACGTGGTGACGCGCAGCCCTTCGGCCAGGGGTTCGCACTGCACGGCGTCGCGCACCTTTTCCAGGGCCACGCGCGCGCCGCTGTGGTCGGTGTCGGGCAGCAGCAGCACGAACTCCTCGCCGCCCAGGCGATAGAGCCGGTCGCGCTTGCGTATGCAGGTCTGGACGCGTTCTGTGAAAGCCATCAGCACCCTGTCGCCGGCGTCGTGGCCATAGTCGTCGTTGACCTGCTTGAAGTGGTCGAGGTCGAGCACCGCCACGGTTGCGGGCTCACCCCGCGCGTGGTGGCCCTTCAGGGCTTCGGCCAGTTCGATTTCCATGCAGCGGCGGTTGGAGACGCCGGTCAGCGGGTCGCGCGTGGCCAGGCCTTCGAGCAACTTGCGCTGCACGTCGGTGAGGCTGGCGAAGATGAAGGCATACAGCATCACCAGTACCGCGCTGACCGCGAAGGCCGCCATCGTCAGCACCGAGTCCGAAGGGGCCACCACCAGGCCGGCGATGATCAGCAGCGTGCCGCAGACCGTGGCCAGCAGGCGCGGCGCCAGCATGTAGTTGGCCAGGATGACGGTGTAGGCCCAGAACAGGCCGGCCGGCCCGAGCACGCCGCCGAGCAGCGCGCACGACACCGACACCACCACCGCGTTGATCTTGCCGGCCAGGTTGCTGTTGCCGGTGCGCCAGGCGAAGGCTGCGTTGCCGGTCATCACCAGGATCAGCGCCAGGTCGAGCGCGAACGCCAGCCATTCGCCGCCAAGTGCCCGCACCACCGCGAACGGCGTGACGCCCACGACCGTGATGCCGGCGAACAGCAGGATCATCGCCAGCCGGACGTCGGTGCCAATACGGTTCTTGAGGGCGTGCCTGAGCGTCATGGCGCGAACTGTGCGCCTGCGTAGGGTGCAGGTTTGCGAACTGCATCGCGAAACCAGCGCTGTCAGCAACGCCTTGCAGCACGAGCTTCGGGATTTGTGAACGAACTCACCTTCGCCCGCCAGGCGGTTTCGCCAAGCACTTCACAAAACCGCCTCAGGCCTTGAGCCGCCACCCGGAGCGGAAGATCGCGCGCACGGCCGCCAGGCAGACCACCAGGAAGCCGATGATGGCCGCGAAACTGACCACCACGTCCACGTCCGACTGCCCGAAGAAGCTCCAGCGGAAACCGCTGATCAGGTACACCACCGGATTGAACAGCGCGATCTTCTGCCAGACCGGCGGCAGCATGTCGATCGAATAGAAGGCGCCGCCCAGGAAGGTCAGCGGCGTCATCACCATCAGCGGGATGATCTGCAGCTTCTGGAAGTCGGTGGCCCACAGGCCGATGATGAAGCCGAACAGGCTGAAGCTGACGGCGGTGAGCACCAGGAACAGCACCATCGCCAGCGGATGCGCGATTTCGTAGTCCACGAAGAAGCGCGCGGTCACCAGGATAAGCAGGCCCAGCATCACCGACTTGCTGGCCGCCGCGCCGACGTAACCCAGCACCGCCTCGACCCAGCCCACCGGCGCCGACAGCAGTTCGAAGATCGTGCCGGCCCACTTGGGCATGTAGATGCCGAAGGCCGCGTTCGATATCGACTCGTTCAGCAGCGACAGCATGATCAGGCCGGGAATGATGAAGGCCCCGTAGCTGACGCCGCCGACTTCGCCCATGCGCGCGCCGATGGCGGCGCCGAAGACCACGAAATACAGCGAGGTGGTGAGTACCGGCGAGAGGATCGATTCGCCGATGGTGCGGAAGGTGCGCGCCATCTCGAAGCGGTAGATGGCCTTGACTGCGTGCCAGTTCATGCCGCACCTCCCTTGCCGCGGTGCACCAGGTTGACGAAGATTTCCTCGAGCGAGCTTTCCTGGGTGTTGAGGTCGCGGAAGTCGATGCCCTGGTCGGCTAGCCGGCGCAGCAGGGTGGCGATGCCGGTGCGTTCGCCCTGCACGTCGAAGGTATAGACCAGCGACAGGCCGTCCTCGGAAAGCTCAAGCGGCTGCCCGGCCAGCTCGGCCGGGATCTCGGCCAGCGGCGCCTGCAGGTGCAGGGTCAGCTGCTTCTTGCCCAGCTTGCGCATCAGCGCATCCTTTTCGTCCACCACCACCAGCTCGCCGTGGTTGATCACGCCGATGCGGTCGGCCATTTCTTCGGCCTCCTCGATGTAGTGCGTGGTCAGGATGATGGTGGTGCCCTTGTCGCGCAGCTCGCGCACCAGGTTCCACATGTCGCGGCGCAGCTCGACGTCGACGCCGGCGGTGGGTTCGTCCAGGAACAGGATGGCCGGCTCGTGCGCCAGCGCCTTGGCGATCAGCACGCGCCGCTTCATGCCGCCCGATAGCGCCATGATCTTGCTGTCGCGCTTGTCCCAGAGGCTGAGCGAACGCAGCACCTTTTCCAGGTGGGCGTCGTTGCGCGCTTTGCCGAACAGGCCGCGGCTCAGGCGCACGGTGGACCAGACGGTTTCGAAGGCGTCGGTGCTCAGCTCCTGGGGCACCAGGCCGATCCTGGCGCGCGCCTGGCGGAAGTCGCGCACGATGTCGTGGCCGTCGGCGACAACGCTGCCGCGGCTGGCGTTGACGATGCCGCAGACGATCGAGATGAGCGTGGTCTTGCCGGCGCCATTGGGGCCGAGCAGGGCGAAGATCTCGCCGCGGCGGATGTCCAGGTCCACCGACTTGAGCGCAACGTGGCCGCTGGCGTAGGTCTTGCCAAGGCCGCGGATCGAAAGGATGGGTTCCATGCGGGGCACGTGGGGGCAGGGGGCGCCCATGGTAACGCCTGCCGGGGCGTGCACGAGGGGTGAACATTACGCCCTCTAGGATGAGGACTTTCCCCACGGAGACATCCCATGACCCGACTGCTTGGCATCTCCGGCAGCCTGCGCGCCGGCTCCTACAACACCGCCTTGCTGCATGCCGCCCGTGAACTGCTGCCCGAGGGCGTCGAACTCGAGGTCGCCACCCTGCACGGCATCCCCCTGTACGACGGCGACGCCGAAGAAAAGCACGGCATCCCGGCGGCCGTCGAAGCCCTGAAGGACAAGCTGGCGGCCTGCGACGGCCTGGTGCTGTGCACGCCCGAGTACAACCACTCGATTCCGGGCGTGCTCAAGAACGCCATCGACTGGATGTCGCGTCCGCCCAAGGACAAGGAGCGCGTCTTCGTCGGCCGCCCGGTGGCGCTGCTGGGCGCCTCGCCGGCGGGCTTTGGCACCGTGCTCGCGCAAAACGCCTGGCTGCCCGTGTTCCGCACCCTGGGCATGCGCTACTGGTGCGGCATGGAACTGATGGTTTCGCGCGCCCACAAGGTGTTCGACGAGCAGGGAAAACTCCAGGACGAAGACGTGCGCGAACTGCTGCGCAAGCACGTCACCGGTTTCAGCGACTTCGTGCGCGGCTAGCCGCGCTGCTGCACCTCGGGCAGGCGCAGGCACAGCCAGGCGCCGGCCAGGCCCATGCCGGCCAGCACCGCCAGCGCCGCCGGCACCGAGGCGGTGCCCACGGCGCCGGTGATCGCGCCCGTCACCAGCAGCAGCACGCCCATGGCCGTATTGCTGACCGCCACGTAATCGGTGCGCTTGTTGCCGCCGGCCAGGTCCACCAGGTAAGTCTTGCGGCCCAGGCGCACACCGTCGTGGGCAACGCCCAGCACGAAAAACAGGCCCACCAGCACCCAGCCCCCGGCCGCGCCGTCGAGCCAGGCATCGGTGGCGATCGCAGCCAGCGCGACCGCGCTGGCAAGGCTGCCCGAAGCGATCATCGTGCGCCGGCTGGAGGCGTCGGCGAACCGGCCCCAGAAGGGGCTCGACAGCAACGAGGCCGCGCCCGCGGCAAGCAGGAAAAGCGGCAGGCCTTCCCAGCCGCCGATGCCATTGCCGCGCGCCAGCAGCACCACGAAGGGTGAGCTCAGCGCCGAGACCAGCAGCAGCGCCCGCGCCAGCACGAAACGCCCGAAATCCGGCTCGTCGCGCAGCAGCCGAAGTTTGCCCAGCGCTTCGGTAATGCCGTTGGCGCCGCCCCCGGTGCTGCCGGGATCTTCCTGGATGCCGCCGTACACCACTGTTGCCAGCAGCCAGCACGCCGCCGCCACGGCAAGCAGTCCACCCAGCAGCACGGGCCCGGCGCCCTGGCCCCACCACAGCAAGGCGCCACCCACCGCCAGGCTGATCGCGCCCGACACGCTGGCCGCATAACCACCCAGCCGGCCGCGCCGTGTTTTCGGCACGGTCTTGCCCAGCACGTCCTTGCTGGCGATTGAATTGAGGCCGCGCGCCAGGCTGAAACAGACCAGCAAGCCCAGGATCACCGCGCCGGCCATCGCGCCTTCAAGCCGGAACGCCGCGGCGGCCATGCCGGCGACCGCCGCGGCCTGCAGCAATGCACCCAGCAGCCACACCGGCTT
>NZ_CAXBJS010000103.1:0-9808 GCF_963976025.1 uncultured Arenimonas sp. | reverse complement strand
CGGAAGGGCACGTCGTGCTTGTTCATCGCCACCTGCAGCACTTCCACCAGGCGGTTGAAGTCGGCGCGGTCGATGCCCAGGCCCGCGTGCGAAGACTTCATGTCGCGGCCGCTGTATTCGCAGCCGCCGCCGAGGATGGCGCAGAACTGTTCGGCCAGCTGGCGCTTCACCCGTTCCTGGTCGGCGTTGGCGAAAAACGGGCCCATGCGCTCGTCGGCCAGCAGGCCGGCCATGAAGGTGTCCATCAGCCGGTCCAGGCCCTCGCGGCCGCCGACGGCCGGCTGGGCAAACGTGGGCGCGGCGAAAGCCAGCAGGCAGGCCAGGGCCAGGGCCAGGGTCTTGGTCGTATTCATAGTTTTCTCCATGGCTCAGAAACCCACCTGCAGCGAGGCATAAACGCCGCGCTGGTTGTCGGCGATGACGATGTTGCCCAGGTCCACGTAGGCCAGGGTCAGCGACACGTTCTTGACCGGCGCCCAGGCGACGAACACGTCCCAGGCGTCGTTTTCTTCGGCGATTCCGAGGTTGTCGGGCTTCATGCGGTACTCGCCGCCGATGGCCAGGTTGCGGCTCAGCAGGTAGGCGAACGAACCCTCGAGCTGGGCCTCGTAGTCGTCGTTGAGGTCGCCGCCGAAACCCAGGATGCCGAACTGGTTGGCCTTGGTCAGGCGCAGCGTGGTGTTGAGCAGCAGGCTCTTGTCCAGGTACAGCTTGGTGGCGCTGACGTAGTAGTCCACGCCGCTGTCGTCGCGGGCGCCGATGAAGGCCAGGACGCCGGGCTGGTCGTTTTTCTTGTACTGCGCGCCGACGGAGATCTGCGGCAGCCAGCTGTCCTGCTCAAGCACGGCGTCGCCGGCGACCTTCACTTTCACGCCGATGGTGTCCTGGGTGAAGGTGAAACCATTGCCCAGCCCCAGCGCGCCGCCGATGGCCTGGGTGTCGAATGCCTGCCGCGAAAAACTCAGCTCGACCCGGTCGTAAAGACCGACCAGCACGCCGTAGCTGTCGAGCGAATAGTCGTCCACGTCAACGCGGGTGAAATAGGCGTTGCCGCCGATCTGGTCACGGGTACCGTAGCCGCCGATCACGGCCCAGGGCGTCAGGCCGCCGCCGGCGGAACCTTCCACCTGGCTGACGCCGCCGGTGAGCAGCAGCTTGCCGCTGAGGTCGGCTTCGTCGTCGGCCGACTGGGCGTGGGCCAGGCCAAGCGGCAGGCACAGGGCCAGCGCCAGCGCCGAACGCGGCAGGGAATGGGATTTCAGAGTCATTTAGGGAGTCCTCGGTCGGGGCAAGGTGGCAGGCGCATCGGCACTGCGCCGGGGCATGGGCATCGGGAAATACGGCACGACGTAACCGTTGAGTTCGGGCGGCACCTGCACCAGGAACCAGACGTCGGCCACGCCGTCGCCGCCGGCGGAGCCGCGCTTGCGGTCCGACAGCCAGCGGTACAGCGGTTTGCCTTCCCAGGCCCACATCGGCCGGCCGTCGTGGCTGCGGGCGATGGTGAAGGGGCCGTGCGGGCGGGCGGTGGGTTCGGCGAACAGCGGCGGCCACAGGCGTTCGCACTTGGGGTCGCAGCGGCTTTGCCCGGGTTTGTCTTCGGTGAAGGTGTAGAGCGCACGACCACCCTGCTCCACCAGGATGCCGCGGCGCTGCCAGATGGGCACCGGGCTGTTCAGGGCAATCTCGCGCGGGGAAAGTCGCGGCGGGGTCTTGGCGGCCGGGGCCTCGCCGGGCGCGGTGGCCGGCTTGGCTGCCGGCGTTGCCGGCACCGCGGCGGCGACGGGCAGCGCGCAGGCAAGCAGGCTGGCGAACAGCAGACGGGACAGGTGTTTCATGGCATCGCCGGGAAGGCGCACGCGGTTTGCGTACTAGTTCCCCTACGCCGGCTTGGGGCCGACTGGATGCACTACGCGTCCTGCGGGTTTTCCAGCAGGGCGCGTACCCGCGCCGGATCGGGCAGCAACTCGCCGCGGATCATCAGCAGCGCGCCGTCGGGTGAGGTGAACGCCTTGTGGCGTTCGCCCGGGGCAGCCAGCAAATAGTCGCCTGTGTGGTACTCGACGCCGTCGTGCACCACCGAACCCGACAGCACCAGGCACTCTTCCTCGCTGGCGTGCGGATGCGGCGGGATCACGGCGCCCGGCTCGATGCGCCAGAGGCTGGTCTGGGTGCTCGAATGCGGGTCCCGGCGCAGGGTCTTGATATGGATGCCGGGCACGAACGGCGTCCACTCGCCTTCTTCGGCGCGCACCACCTGGGTGCGGCTGCGGCGGGCGGCGTCCAGGATGTGGGTCCGCAGGGCCCCGGCCCGCGCGGACCCGGGCGGGTCGTCGGGCAGCAGGCCGGCCAGGGCGGCGGCCAGCAGGGTCTTGTCGTCAATCTCGGGGCGGGTCATGGCGCGTGGTCCTCGCCATCCATTGCCGAACGCAGGCTCGCCAGCCCGCGACGGGCATGCGACTTCACGGTGCCCAGGGGCAGGCCGGTGCGTTCGGCGATTTCAGCGTGGGAAAGGTCCTCGTAGAAGGCTAGTTCAAGCACCTGGCATTGCCCGGGGGCCAGTTCGTCCAGTGCCTGGCGGACCCGGGTGGCCAGGGCCTGGCTTTGGGCCAGGTGCTCCGGGCTCGGGTCTTCACTTTCTGTATACGCCAACACCGCGTCGTCTGGATGCAGCCCCGGCGGGGAACGACGGCTGAGCTTGCGCTTGTGGTCGATCGCCCGGCTCCAGGCCAGGGTCTGCAGCCAGGCCATCACTGCGCCGCGCTGCGGGCAGTAGCTGACGGCCCGGTCCCAGACCTGCAGGAATACGTCGGCCACCACTTCCTCGGCGTCCTGGGCATTGCCCAGCACCCGCAGCGCCAGGCCGTGCACCTGGCCCAGGGTCTGGTCGTAGAGCTGGCCCAGGGCCTCGGCGTCGCCGAAACGGATGCGGCCCAGCAGGGCCACCAGCGCGGCTTCATCGCAGGCGGTTCGCAGGCGCGTGGGGCTTTGCAGCTGGGGCATGGACGGTCCGCGGGGAGAACACCCCCATTAACTGCTGCCGGGGTTGCAGGGGGCGTGAAAGGCGCGGACAAAAAAAGGGCGACCACGCGGTGGTCGCCCAATGAACCCTGCTCTAAGGGTTGGAGGCTGGCGGTTCTCCGGGGAGAGATAAAACCGCCAAGCACTAATACCAACGCCGGCCCCGGCGCCGACCGGCCACGCCGCGCCGCGCACCCGCCGGACGGCCTTTCCTGGCCGACGGACGCAGGCCACCCGGGTGTGAAGGCGGGCCCTGCCCGACTAGAGCGTTTGCTTTACACTACGCCGCGCCGGAAACCGGCGAGGCCCTGCGCACCAAATATGCAGGCCATTCAAATCAATAACTTGCGGACGCTTTTTCATCCAATCTCGCACGAGGCCCACATCCCCGGGCCCGCGCAGTCCGCCAGACCGGAGCCTTCCATGATCTTCGAAATCATCTCGACCTCGAACCACGAGGAAGTGGTGTTCTGCCACAACAAGGACGCGGGCCTGAAGGCCATCATCGCGATCCACAACACCGTCCTGGGCCCGGCCCTGGGCGGTACGCGCATGTGGCCGTACGCCAGCGAGGAAGAGGCCCTGAAGGACGTGCTGCGCCTGAGCCGCGGCATGACCTACAAGGCGGCCGTGTCGGGCCTGAACCTGGGCGGCGGCAAGGCGGTGATCTGGGGCGACCCGAACAAGGACAAGTCCGAAGCGCTGTTCCGCGCCTTCGGCCGTTTCGTCAACTCGCTGGGCGGCCGCTACATCACCGCCGAAGACGTGGGCATCGACGTCAACGACATGGAATACGTGCTGCGCGAAACCGACTACGTCACCGGCGTGCACCAGGTGCACGGTGGCTCGGGCGACCCGTCGCCGTTCACCGCCTACGGCACGCTGCAGGGCCTGATGGCCGCGCTGCAGGTCAAGTTCGGCAACGAGGAAGTGGGCAACTACTCCTATGCCGTGCAGGGCGTGGGCCACGTCGGCATGGAGTTCGTGAAGCTGCTGCGCGAGCGCGGCGCCAAGGTGTTCGTCACCGACATCAACAAGGACGCCGTGCAGCGCGCCGTCGACGAATACGGCTGCGAGGCCGTGGCCCTGGACGACATCTACGACGTGGACGCCGACGTGTACTCGCCGACCGCCCTGGGCGGCACGATCAACGAAAAGACCCTGCCCCGCCTGAAGTGCAAGGTCATCTGCGGCGCCGCCAACAACCAGCTGGCCAACGACGAGATCGGCGTCGAGCTCGAGAAGCGCGGCATGCTCTACGCCCCGGACTACGCCGTGAACGCCGGCGGCCTGATGAACGTCTCGCTGGAAATCGACGGTTACAACCGCGAGCGCGCCATGCGCATGATGCGCACCATCTACTACAACCTGGGTCGTATTTTCGAGATCGCCAACCGCGACAAGATCCCGACCTACATGGCTGCCGACCGCATGGCCGAAGAGCGCATCACCGCCATCGGCAAGCTGCGCCTGCCGCACCTGGGCGCCGCCGCCCCGCGCTTCCAGGGCCGCCGCGGCAACTAAGGCCCTGGCATTGACCGGGCCGCGACGACGGCCCGGTCAAACTGCTGCGACACCCAAAGACACGGAGTCCCCATGCGCACGTTCCCCCTCGGTGAAGACCTCGATGCCCTGCGCGACGCCGTCCGGCGTTTCGCCGACAGCGAGATCGCCCCGCGGGCGGCGCAGATCGACCACGACAACGTCTTCCCCCAGGACCTGTGGCCCAAGCTGGGCGAAATGGGCCTGCTGGGCCTGACCGTGCCCGCCGAATTCGGCGGCTCGGAAATGGGCTACCTGGCGCACCTGGTGGCGATGGAGGAAATCTCCCGCGCTTCCGGGTCGGTGGGCCTGAGTTACGGCGCGCACAGCAACCTGTGCGTGGCCAACCTCTACGCCAACGGCAGCGACGAGCAGCGTCGCAAGTACTTGCCGAAGCTTTGCAGCGGTGAAGCCAAGGGCGCGCTGGCGATGTCCGAGCCCGGCGCCGGGTCCGACGTGGTGGGCTCGATGAGCTGCCGCGCCGAACTCCGCGACGGCGTATGGGTCGCCAACGGCAACAAGATGTGGATCACCAACGGCCCCGAGGCCGACGTGCTGATCGTTTACATGCGCACCGCCGGCAAGGACGCGGGTTCGCGCTGCATGACCGCCTTCATCGTCGAAAAGGGCATGAAGGGTTTCTCCACGGCGCAGAAGCTGGACAAGCTGGGCATGCGCGGCTCCAACACCTGCGAACTGGTGTTCGAGAACTGCGAAATCCCTGCGGAGAACGTGCTGGGAGAAGTGAACCAGGGCGTCAAGGTCCTGATGAGCGGCCTCAACACCGAGCGCCTGGTGCTGACCGGCGGCCCGCTGGGCCTGATGCAGGCCGCGCTCGACATCGCCCTGCCCTACGTGCGCGAGCGCAAGCAGTTCGACCAGGCCATCGGCACCTTCGGCCTGATGCAGGGCAAGATCGCCGACATGTACACGGCGCTGCAGTCCTCCCGCGCCTTCGCCTACCAGGTGGCCCGCGATTTCGACGCCGGCCACGCCAGCCGGGTCGATTCCGCCAGCTGCCTGCTGCACGCCAGCGAAGCGGCCGTGCAGGTGGCCCTGGAAGGCATCCAGGCCCTGGGCGGCAACGGCTACATCAACGAATACGCCACCGGCCGGATCCTGCGCGACGCCAAGCTTTACGCCATTGGCGCCGGCACCAATGAAATCCGCCGCATGCTGATCGGCCGCGAGCTCTTCGAAGACCGCGGCTGAGCCCCTACCCCGGCAGGAGCGCCTTCAGGCGCGAATCTTTTCCAGGGCCCGGCGACCAGGGCGAAATCGGAAGCTTCGCGGCTGAAGCCGCTCCTACAGTGGGCATGGCTGGCGGCTTATAATGGTGGTTTCCCCACGATTCGGAGCCACCATGTCCAAGGTCGTCATCGCAGGTGCCAAGCGCACCGCCCTCGGGGCCCTGCTGGGCCAGTTCACCGGCGTGCCCGCCACGCAGCTGGGCAGCACCGCCATCAAGGCGGCGGTTGAACAGGCCGGCGTGGCCGGCGACAAGGTCGATGAAGTGATCATGGGCTGCGTGCTGCCCGCCGGCCTGGGCCAGGCCCCGGCCCGCCAGGCGGCGCTTGGCGCCGGCCTGCCGACGGCGGCCGGCTGCACCACCATCAACAAGGTCTGCGGCTCGGGCATGAAGGCCATCATGATGGGCCACGACCTGATCAAGGCCGGTTCGGCCAGCGTCGTCGTCGCCGGCGGCATGGAGTCGATGACCAACGCGCCGCACCTGCTGATGAACTCGCGCACCGGCACCAAGTTCGGCAACACCGAGATGCTTGACCACATGGCCTGGGACGGCCTGGTCAATCCCTACGACAAGCAGGCCATGGGCGTGTTCGGCGAGATGTGCGCCGACAAGTACAGCTTCACCCGCGAACAGCAGGACGCCTACGCCGCCGAATCGGTGCGCCGCGCCCTGGCCGCCCAGGCCGACGGCACGTTCAATGACGAAATCGCCCCGGTCACCGTCGCCGGCCGCAAGGGCGACACGGTGATCGACACCGACGAACAGCCCGGCCGCTGCAACATCGAAAAGATCCCGAGCCTGCGCCCGGCCTTCAAGAAGGACGGCACCATCACCGCCGCCGCTTCGTCGTCGATCAACGACGGCGCCGCCGCCGTGGTGCTGTCCTCCGAAGAGGCCGCCAAGGCCCAGGGCCTGGCGCCGATCGCCATGATTGTTGCGCACGCCACCCATTCCCAGGCCCCCGAGTGGTTCACCACCGCGCCGGTGGCGGCCATCCAGAAGGTGCTGGACAAGGCCGGCTGGAAGGTCGAAGACGTCGACCTGTTCGAGGTCAACGAAGCCTTCGCCGTCGTCGCCATGGCGCCCATGAAGGAGCTGGGCATCGCCCACGACAAGCTCAACGTGCACGGCGGCGCCTGCGCCCTGGGCCACCCCATCGGCGCCTCTGGCGCACGTTTGGTGGTCACCCTGGTCAATGCGCTCAAGCGCCGCGGTGGCAAGCGCGGCGTGGCCGCCCTGTGCATCGGCGGTGGCGAAGCGACCGCGCTGGCGATCGAGTTGGCCTGAACCCGCGGGCCCCGGCGGGTCGCCGGGGCCGACCAGATCCTGCGGTTCGCGGCAATCAGGAATTCGTTCAAATTTGGTTAAAACAAACGAATGCTTGACTCCGGTTCAGTTCCTGACATGATTTTGCCGACGTGTTCGTGTGCCAAACGACACGTTTCAGATTTCCCATACGTCCAGACGAGGAATTCACCCATGTCCCTGAACAAGATCCTGCTCGCCACGGCCCTGGGCCTGGCCCTGGCGGCCTGCTCCAACCAGGCTGAGCAGGCGGCCGATTCGGCCGAAGAAGCTGCTGCTTCCGCCGCCGACGCCTCCGCCGACGCCGCTGACGCCGCCGCTGCCGCCACCGACGCCGCTACCGACGTCGCCGCGGACGCTGCCGCCGATTCGGCCGATGCCGCTGCCGACGCCGCCGACGTGGCCGCCGACGCCGCGGTCGATGCTGCCACCGCCGGCACCGAAGAAATGGCTGACGCCGCCGCCGACATGGCCGACCAGGCTGAAGAAGTGGCTGAAGACGCCGCCGACGCCGCTGAAGAAGCTGCCGAAGAGGCTGGCGACGAGTACTGAGCCTGGCTCAGCCGTCGCTTTGAAAGAACGGGTGCGACCAAGGTCGCACCTGTTTTTTTTTGCCCGGGTTGCACCGAAGGCCGCCGACCCGGGTATGCTGGCCCACGGCGACCGTGAGGGTCGCGATAACCACCAAATTGGGGAGATACACCATGCGTAATCCGACTTTTGCCCTGGCCACCGCCATTGCCCTGGCCTTCGGCCTGGCTGCTTGCAGCCCGCAGACCGAGCAGGAAGCCGACGAAGCCGGCGCCGCCATCGAGAACGCCGCCGAAGAATCCGGTGACGTGATGGAAGCCGCTGCTGACGATGCCGCCGCCGGCATGGACGAGGCTGCTGCCGAAACCGACGCCGCGATGGACGAAATGGGCGCCGAGATGGAAGAAGCAGGCGACGCCATGGGCGAAGCCATGGACGATGCCGCCGACGCCACGCAGGAAGCTGTGAACGACGCCGCCGAGAACGTCGACGAAGCCATCACCACCGAAGAAGAGGCCGCCGCCGGCGAGGAGTGATCCCCGCAGCGTCGCCCTGAAAGCCGCCGGCCCCGTGCCGGCGGTTTTTTTTTGCCGGGGCGCTTAAACGCCGGGGATTGCCCAACGATTGCAGCGCATGAGCATCCTCAGCAGCCACATCGATCCCCGCGACCCCCAGTTCCAGGAAAATGACGCGCAGCTGCGCGCCGCCGTCCAGGACCTCGAAGCCAGGCTGGCCAAGGTGGCCGAAGGCGGCGGCGAGAAGGCCCGCAAGAAGCACACCGAACGCGGCAAGCTGCTGCCCCGCGAACGTGTCGCCGCCCTGCTCGACCCGGGCTCGCCCTTCCTTGAACTCTCGGCCCTTGCCGCCGGCGGCATGTACGACGACGCCGCGCCCGCCGCGGGCGTGATCACCGGCATCGGCCGCGTGCACGGCATCGAAGTGGTCGTCGTGGCCAACGACGCCACGGTGAAGGGCGGCACCTACTTCCCGATGACGGTGAAAAAACACCTGCGGGCCCAGGAAGTGGCGCTGGAAAACCACCTGCCCTGCATCTACCTCGTCGATTCCGGCGGCGCCTTCCTGCCGCTGCAGGACGAGGTGTTCCCGGACAAGGAACACTTTGGCCGCATCTTCTACAACCAGGCCCGGCTGAGCGCGAAGAACATCCCGCAGATCGCCGTGGTGATGGGCAGCTGCACCGCCGGCGGCGCCTACGTGCCGGCGATGTGCGACGAATCGATCATCGTCAGGGAACAGGGCACGATCTTCCTGGGCGGCCCGCCGCTGGTGAAGGCCGCGACCGGCGAAGTGGTGGACGCAGAATCCCTGGGCGGCGCCGACGTGCATACCTCGGTCAGCGGCGTCGCCGACCACTTCGCGGAAAACGACCGCCACGCGCTGCAGATCGCCCGCGACATCGTGCGCCATCTGAACCGCCGCAAGCAGCTGCCGGTGGCCGTGCAGCCGCCGCGCGAGCCGCTGTTCCCGGCCGAGCAGCTCTACGGCGTCATTCCCAAGGACACCCGCCGGCCCTTCGACATCCGCGAGGTCATCGCCCGCGTGGTGGACGGCAGCGAGTTCCAGGAGTTCAAGGCTCGCTACGGCAAGACCCTGGTCTGCGGCTTCGCGCACATCCACGGCTACCCGGTGGGCATCATCGCCAACAACGGCATCCTGTTCGCCGAAAGCGCGCTCAAGGGCGCGCACTTCATCGAGCTGTGCAACCAGCGCGACATCCCGCTGGTGTTCCTGCAGAACATCACCGGCTTCATGGTCGGCAAGAAGTATGAAAACGCCGGCATCGCCAAGGACGGGGCCAAGATGGTCACGGCGGTGGCGTGTTCGCACGTGCCGAAGTTCACCGTGGTCATTGGCGGGTCTTTCGGCGCCGGCAACTACGCCATGTGCGGCCGCGCCTACGGCGGCCGTTTCCTGTGGATGGCCCAACGCCCGCATCTCGGTGATGGGCGGCGAACAGGCCGCCAGCGTGCTGGCCACGGTGAAACGCGACGGCATCGAAGGCGCCGGCAAGACCTGGAGCGCCGAGGAAGAAGAAGGTTTCAAGGCGCCCATCCGCGACCAGTACGAACGCCAGGGCCACCCCTACTACGCCAGCGCCCGCCTCTGGGACGACGGCATCATCGACCCCGCCGACAC
>NZ_CAXBJS010000102.1:0-9849 GCF_963976025.1 uncultured Arenimonas sp. | reverse complement strand
CCGGCGGTCGCTTCCACGCAGTAGCCGTCGTGGGTCTCGGTGGTCGCATTTTTTCCGCGACCGGTCGAGACCGTGCAGGACGGGAACTGCGAGAAGCTGGCGATCTGGTTGTTGGCGTCGTTGGCGCCGATCATCATCACCGACTTGTAGCCGGCCGGGTAGGAACGCACGCTGTTGCCGTCGTTGCCCGCCGCGGCGATGACCAGGCCACCACTGGCGGTGAACTGGTCGAATGCGGTCTGTTCGGTGCTGTTGGCACCGCCGCCGCCCAGGCTCATGGAGATGATCTTGGCGCCGGCCTGCGAACACTTCGACGCCGCATTCGCCAGGTCGGATGAATAACCCCAGCCCGCATCGTTGAAGACCTTGACGATGTGCAGCGGGTTGCCCGGCGCCATGCCGACCACGCCGAAGCCGTTGTCGAGCGCGGCGATGGTGCCGGCGACGTGGGTGCCGTGCGGGCCGCCGTCCTGGTACCAGTTGCCGGTGCCGCTGTCGTTGCTGCCGGTGATGTTGCTGTCCGAGAAGTCCATGTTCGGACCTCCCGTCTCGCCCTGGCCCGAGTAGGCCAGGCCGGAATCGATGACACAGACCGTCTTCGCGCTGCCCAGGTTCAGCGTGACCTGGTTGGCCTGCGACTGATAGATGGCGTAGGGAGTCAGCTGGCTCGTGGTCGGATTACCCGCGTCGTCGTTGTACAGCGCCATCGGGTAACGCGGATGGTCCTGCTCGATGTATTCGATGTTCGGATTGTTCCGCAGGCCATTGAGGGCGGCCGCGGGAACCGACACGGCCATCGCGTTCATGCCCGAAATCTGCAACTTGATGCTGCCGCCGGAGGCGCGCACGGCGTTCTCGGCGTTGCCGCGGGCGCCGTCCTTGAACTTGACGATGTAGCGATCGGCGTCCGGCTGGGCAGCCAGGGCCGCGCCCGAGAACGCGAGTGCGACGGCAGTGCAGAGCAGATTGCGGGTCAGCTTGTTCACGAAGGTCCTCCACTGGACAGGGACGCGGCGGGCACGAAAGTGTGCTGTCCGTCGCAAAGTAGTCCGGAACCTAGCAGGATTTATTCGCCGTTCATATAGGGGGTGGCCGCCTTCACGCGGCATTAACGTTTAGGGGCTGAAGCCCCTCCCGAGGGGCCCGGTAAGGGATTCGCGCCTGAAGGCGCTCCTACAGGGGTTCGGACTTAGTTGTTGCCGCCGTCCAGGGCGGCGTCCTGCGGGGGGCCGGCGGCGCCGGCGGGGCCGACTTCGCAGCCGCCGCAGATGCGCATGCCGGGGCGGTTGTCGCGCAGTTCGCTGACGAAGCCGGCGCGGGCGGCGCCGGCCAGCACCTCGTTGTAGGACTGTTCGCGCAGGTTGCCCAGGATGCCGGCTTGCGGGTGCACGCAGCACGGCACCACCGTGCCGTCGGCGTCCATGTACAGCTGGTTCACTTCCCCGTCCCAGGGATGGTCGGTGAATTCCTCCGGGTCGGCCATGAACAGGCACACGCCCTTGCCCGGCTGCGGATCGCGGCCGGTCAGGTTCTGGCTGGATTCGGGCAGCCACATCCAGCGCCGGAAGCGCGGCGTCCAGCCGCGCGGCAGCAGGAAGGCGTTCCAGCGCTCGCGCGATGCCTCGTCCTCGCAGACCGTCATCGTGCGCAGCTCGATGTCCTGGCCGTGTTTGTCGCACAGCGCCTTGGTGCGCTCCAGGAATTCCTCGAGCTTGGACCACTGCGATGGCGGCCGCAGGCGTTCGTATTCCTCCGGCGTGCCGTCGCCGTCGCAGCTGACGATGATGCGGCTGAGCACGCCGCCTGCAATCGCCTTCTCGAAGTCGTCCCAGTAGACCTTCTGCGCGTTGGTCGAGAGTTCCACCTGCTCCACCGTCCAGCGCTGCTTCGGGATATGCGCCAGCAGGCCGGAAAGATTGCGGTGCAGCAGCGGTTCGCCGAAGTTGAACAGGCGCAGCAGGTGGATACGGTCGACGTCGATGTTGGCCAGGATCGCCGCGAAATCGGCCTCCGGCACCTGGCTGATCTTGGGCTGCAGGATCGAGTTCGGGCAGCCCAGGCAGCGCAGCTGGCAGCCGTGCACGATGTCCAGGTGGGCGAGATAAATGCTGCGGGCGGGCTTGCGGTTCATCGCCATAGCTTACGGGCCAGCGCCAGCGGCAGGTGAAGCCACAGCGCCACGAACAGCAGCGGCTGCAGCCAAGCCGGCGTTTGCGCGGCCTCGAACTTGCGGAAATAGCGCCACATGCCGCGGTGCTTCTGCCATTCCACCCAGGCCGGTCGGCGGCGGCTGGACACGCCGCGCAGGTGGGTGACGGCCAGGTCGTTCACCACCAGCACTTCGTAACCGGCCTGGCGCACGCGGCGGCACAGGTCCAGGTCTTCGGCGTGCAGGCGGTAGCCTTCGTCGAAACCGCCGATGCGCACGAACAGCACCGCCGGCAGGAACATCAGCGCGCCCGACACCGCCTCCACGGGCTGCACGTCCAGGGCCGGGTCGCGGCCGAGGAACAGGTTGTCGCGGCGGCCCAGGGAAAACAGCTGTTCGCGCAGCGAGGGGTCGCTGCGGCGCGAGGCCGGGTCGGGTTCGCCGTTTTCATCGCGGTGTTCGACGCCCAGCAGGCCGGCGCCGGCGCGCGCCATCGCCACGTCGGCCAGGCGGGTCAGCGTGTCGCGTTCGACGAAGGCGTCGGGGTTGACGAAGGCGATCCAGGGCTGGGCGATGGCGGTGGCGCCCTGGTTGCAGGCGGCCGCAAAACCGCGGTTGTCGGGGTTGCGCACCAGGCCCAGGCGCGGGTCACGCGCGGCCAGGCGTTCGACGATGGCGCAGGTGTCGTCCTTCGAGGCGTTGTCGACCACCATCACCCGCATCACGTGCCGGGCCGCCAGCAGCGCGGACAGGCAGCGTTCGATGGTGGCGGCGCTGGCGTAGGTCACCACCACCACGCCGATGTCGCGGGCGCCGAAGTCCAGCGCTCCCTGGGGCACGGAGGTCTGGTTCACGCTTCGCCCCGGAGTCGGGCCAGTTCGGCCTCGAGGTGGGCGATGTGGGCGGCGGCGGCGCGGTTGCGGCGCACTTCGTCGCGGTAGTCGGCGTAGATGCTTTCGGCCAGGTCGCCGTGCAGGGACAGCGCCGGCAGCGCGGCGAGGGTTTCCTGTTCGCGGGCACAGGCGGCCAGCAGGTACATCGGTGCATAGGCCAGGCCGGGCCGCAGGCCTTCGGGCGTGGCGGTGCTGGCGTCGGACTGGCCGTCGCCGGCCAGGTCCCACAGCACCGACTGGAACAGCAGCTTCTGGCCGAAAAGGCGCCGGGCCGGAAAACGCGCCGCCAGCAGGGCCTCGAACTCATCGCGGTAGAGCTCGCGCACGTGGTGCGGGTTCACTTCGCCGCTGAGGTCGGTGTACACGCGCTTGTCGGGCGTGGACACCAGCAGCAGGCCGCCGGGCGCCAGCAGGCGGGCGAAGCCGTCGAGCAGCCGTTCCTGGGCCTGCACGTGTTCCAGGGTTTCAAAGCTCAGGATCAGGTCGAAGCTGGCGTCGGGCAGGTGGTCCAGGGCCGTGGCGTCGGCCTGTTCATAAACCAGGCCCGGGACGCCGGCATAACGCGTCCGGGCGTGTTCGACGGTTTCGACGTCGGCGTCCAGGCCCAGCACGCGGCCGCCGGCGCGGGCGATCAGGGCGCTGCCGTAACCCTCGCCACAGGCGGCGTCGAGCACGCGCCGGCCGGCGGCCAGCGGCCGCGCCAGGGCGTAGCGATGCCAGTGCTCGTAGGCGATTTCGAGGCCGCGCTCGGGCGTGTAGCGCTCGCCGGTGAACGGCAGGACGGGGTGTTCGGACATGTGCAGATGCTAGCCGAACAGGTCGCGCTGCGGGCCGGAACGCGCGAGCTTTTCGAGGTTTTCCTGCAGCCGCTGGCGGTGCGGGCGCAGCGGGTCGGCCATGATGAACCGGGCCACGCGCTCGTTGTAGTCGGGCCAGCGGGCCAGCAACCGGCCCAGGTTGTCGCCGTTGGGCGCCATGTCCAGCGGGCCGAACGAGGCGTTGCCCAGGTGCACCACGTAGGCGGTTTCGCACAGTACGTTTCGCCAGCCCATGGCGGCGGCGCGCAGGCAGAAGTCGTTTTCCTCGCCGTAGCCGCGGCAAAACGTGGCCGCGTCGAAGCCGCCCAGCTGGCGCAGCGCGGCCCGGCGCAGGTACATGCAAAAGCCCACGGCGGTGGGGAGCTCGGGCAGGTCGGGGTCGGTGGTCAGCGCCGCCGCTTCGGCCAGGGCGTCGGGATGTTCGGGCACCGGGTTGGCTTCGCAGAAGCGCGGAAAGCTGCAGATCTCGGCGTTGTTGGACCAGGGCGTGATGGTGGCGATGCGTGGGTCGCGTTCGGCGCAGCGGGCGATCTGCTGCAGCCAGCCGGGCGTGGTGACGGTGTCGGAGTTGAGCAGCACGACATCGGCGTCGCCGGTTTCTTCAAAGGCAGCGTTGCAGTTGGCCGGGAAGCCCATGTTCAGTTCGCGCTGCACGTAGCGGGCGTCGAGCGCGCTGCGGTAACACCAGCCGCGGGCCATCGGGCTGATGCGCGGGTCGGTGGAGGCGTCGTCGGCCAGCAGCACGGTGGCGCCGGCCGGCAGCGTGCGGTCGAGCGATGCCAGGCAGGCGTCCAGCGCCTCGAGCGCATTGTGGATGGGCACGATGACGGTGGGCAGGCGGCTCATGGCGTGCCCCAGCGGTGCGGCAGGCGCACCAGGCCAAATTCGCGCGACTCGCCGCGCACCACGATTTCGCGTTCGCGCTGGTCGAACAGGCGCAGGCCTTCGGCGTCCAGTGCCACCGCGCGCAGGCGGTAGCGGCCCGGCAGCAGCGGCAGCGCGTCGAAGCGGACCCGGAAGCCGAAGCGGCCGTCGCCGAGCGATTCGGGCACGGCGCCGTCCATTTCCGAACTCACGCCATACACCGGCGTGCCGTCGGCGTGCAGCCAGCCCAGCATCGCCACCGGCGCGCGACCGTCGCGGCTGTGCAGTTCCAGTTCGCAGTCCAGGCCTGCCCCCTGCCCCAGCATCAGCGCGTCGCTGCTGTCGTCGCCCTGCAGGCGGAACACCTGCACGCTGACCTCGCCGGGCAGGCGCGGCGCGGCGGCGGTTTCGCTGGCGACTTCGCCGGCGGACTTCTCCGCCTGGAAGGCTTCGTAGGCCTGGCTGACTTCGAACACGTCACCCAGCGCCCGCAGCTTGCCGTCCTGCAACCAAAGCGCACGCCGGCACAGCTTGCGCACGTGGTAGAGCGAATGCGACACCAGCAGCAGGGTGCCGCCGCTGGCCAGGTAATCGTCCAGCCAGCGGATGCACTTGCGCTGGAAGGCCTCGTCGCCGACCGCCAGCACTTCGTCGGTGACCAGCAGGGCCGGCCGCACCGCGGCGATCACCGCGAAGCCCAGGCGCACCACCATGCCCGAGGAATAGTGTTTCACCGGTTCGTCGAGGTAGTCGCCGATGTCGGCGAAGGCTTCGATTTCCGGCAGTTTTTCCGCCAGCGCGCGGGCGTCCAGCCCGTGCAGGGCGGCGGCCAGGCGCACGTTGTCGCGGCCGCTGAGTTCAGGGTGGAAACCGGCGCCAAGCTCGAGCAGCGCACCGATGCGGCCGCGGGTGCGCACGCTGCCCGAGGTCGGCGTCAGCACGCCGGTGATCAGCTTGAGCAGCGTGGACTTGCCGGCGCCGTTTTCACCGATGATCGCCAGCGATTCGCCCGGCTGCACGGCGAAGCCGATGTCCTCGAGCACGCTGGCGTGGCGCCGCGCCGGCCGGCCGCGCACCACGTCCCACAGCGCCGCCAGGCGGTCGCCGCGGTGGCCCAGCACCGGGTAGCGCTTGCACAGGTCGCGCACTTCGACCAGCGGCGTGCTCACAGGAAGTCCTCGAGGTGGGCGCGGCCGCGGCGCATCAGCCACTGCGCCAGCACCAGCAGCAGGCCCGCGGCCGCCGCGCACACGGCCAGCGCCTGCCAGTCCACCGGCGCGCCGGACAGGCCGGCGCGGATGGCTTCCACCGGCACCGTCATCGGGTTCAGGACCAGCCAGGGCGAAACCGCCGGCGGCAGCAGCGCGCGGTCGTACAACACCGGCGTCATGAAAAATCCCAGCACCAGCAGCTGGCTGGTCAGCGCCGCGATGTCGCGCAGGAACACCTGCAGCACCGCCAGCAGGCGCGCCAGTGCCAGCGCCAGCACCGCCACTACGCCCAGGCCCGCGACCAGCGCCGGCAGGCCAGTCCAGTCCAGCGGCACGCCCCACAGCCACAGGGCCAGCAACACGATGGCGAAGCCGGCCAGTTCGATCAGCGCGCTGGCGGCGACGCGGGTGTCCACGTACAGCCCGTGCGGCACCGTGACCTTGCCGATCAGCGCGGCGTTGTCGGTCAGCGCGGTGACACCGCGGTTGACGGCATTGGCCAGCAGGTTCCAGGGCCACAGGCCCAGGGCCAGGAAGGCGGCGTAGGGAAGTTCACCGCCGCCCATCGCGCGCGCCGGCAGCAGCGCACCGAACACCCAGGCCAGCACCGCCAGCTGCAGCAGCGGCAGCAGCAGCAGCCAGGCGGCACCGAGCAGGCTGCCGCGGTAGCGTTCCTCGAGCTCGCGTCGTAGCAGCTCGCGGAAAACCGCGCGGACGGCCGGGCCCATGTCAGCGGTCGTCGGCTTCCACGCGCAGCGGATCCATCGCGCGGAAACGCTCGCCGTATTCGTCGGTGAGGCGACGGGCTTCAGCGGGATCGCGAATGACGCGCGGAGTGACGAGGATGATCACTTCGGTGCGCAGGGTGTCTTCGGTTTTGCTCCCGAACAACGCACCCACCACCGGCAGGCGGCTCAGACCCGGAACGCCGTCGCTGCCCTTGAGCGAACTGTCTCGGATCAGGCCGGCCAGCATCACCGTTTCGCCGCTCTGGATCGCGGCTTCGGTAACCAGGCTGCGCTTGTTGATCGGCAGGTTGCCGTTCTCGTCGGCCGTGTCGCCCGGGGAGCTCACTTCCTGGTCGATCTCCATGAACACGGTGCCGTCGCGGCTGATGCGCGGTGTGACGGTAAGGATGACGCCGGTATCGAGGTACTGGACCTGGGTGAAGGTGCCATTGCCGCCGGTGCCGTCGCCGACGATCGGGTTGAAGCTTGTCGAATTGACCGGAATCTTGGTGCCGACGTCGAGCTTGGCCTCGGCGTTGTTTCGCACCACCACCGAGGGCGTGGACAGCACGCGCACGTTGGACTGGTTGTCCAGCGCCGAGATGACCGCCGCCGCGTTGCGGCCCAGGAAGGTCCAGCCCAGGCCGCCGTCGCCGGTGACGCTGCCGGCGATGTCGCCCCAGATGTCGCGGCCCAGGGCGCTGGGCAGGTCGTTTTCGGCCACGGCTTCTTCGAAGAACCAGTTGACGCCGTACTTGAGCTTGCCGCTTAGCTCGACCTCGACCACCTGCGCCTCGATGTGCACCTGCAGCGGCATGGTGTCCAGGCGTTCGATGGTGCGGCGGATCGATTCCCACTGGGCGGGCGTGGCGCGCACCAGCAGGGCGTTGGATTCTTCGACCGCGCTCACCGACACGTCGTCCGAGGAGCCCACCGCGATGCCGTCGCCGCCGCGACCGGCGCGGCTGGCGCTGGCGGCCTGTTCGGCCGCCTTGGCGCGTGCGCCCGGGTCGGCAGCGTCGGGCGCCGGGGTGTTGATCGAGCGGATCTGCACCGGCTCCAGGCCGGGCATCAGCGAGGGCGGGCCGCTGGCATTGCTGCCGCCGGACGCCGAATAACCGCCGCCAAACACCTGGCTAAGCTGCTCGGCCAGGTCGGTGGCCTTCATGTACAGCACTTCGTAGGTGTACAGGCGCGCGCCTTCGCCGCCGCCGGCGTCCAGGCGCTCGATCCAGGTCTTGGCTTCGTTGAGGTAACGCGGCTGCGGCGTGATCACCAGCACGGCGTTCTGGCCCTGCAGCGGCATGAAGCGGAACATGCCCGACACCGGCGTATTGCCCTCGGCGCCGAAGATGGCTTCGAGTTCGCCGACCACGTCGTCGGCTTCGGCCGACAGCAGCGGGTACACGCCCACCGACATGCCCGACAGCCAGTCGACGTCGAAGATCTCGACGGTGCGCAGGTAGTTCTGCAGTTCGGCGCGGGTGCCGGCCAGCACGATCATGTTGCGCGCCGGGTCGGTGCTGACCACGGCGTTCGGGCGCGCGTAGGGCTCAAGCACCTTCTTCATCTCGTTGGCCGAGATGAACTGCAGCGGCACCGCGCGCACTTCGTAACCACGCGCGTTGGCGACGCCGCCGGTGCGCGGGGAAAGATTGCCGGCCAGGGCCTGATCGGTGGGCAGCACGTTGTAGCGGCCGTCCATCCAGACCAGGCGGGCGTTGTTCCAGCCCAGCACCATTTCCAGCAGGCCCAGGGCCTGGGCGGCGTTGACCGGGCGCGGCGTGGCCAGCGTCACCTGGCCCTGCACGCCCGGCGCGATGACGTAGTTCTGCTGCAGCAGGTCGCCCAGGATCACCTTGACCACGGCGTGCACGGGCTCGCCTTCGAAGTTGAAGGTGGCTTCGCCGGGCAGGTCGAGCGAGGGCGGCGGCGCCGAGGCGACCCGTTCGTTGATGACCCGGCCGGTGCCCGGGGTGAGCCGGGCGGCGTAGGGATCGGGCGCGGCGTCTTCCGGCGTGGCGGACGGCTCGGCGCCGGCCTCGGGCGAGGTGGCTTCGCGGCTGACCACGGGCACGCCGGCCAGCGGGTCGGCACCGCGGCGGACCACCGGCGAGGCCGGCGTGGCGCAGCCGGCCAGGAACACCAGCAGGGCCAGCACGACGAGGGGGGCGGGACGGAGTCTGGATGTCATCTGGCTACTCTACCTTCTGGCCTTCCCGCGCGGACTGCTCGCGCATCTGCGCGCGGCGGGCCTCGATGCGGCGGCGGATTGCTTCGACTTGCTGTTCTTCGCTCATGGCCTCGGATTCCTTGGCCGGCGCCTCGGCCGGGGCGGCAGCGGGGGCCCCGTTGGACGCGGCCTCGGGCCCACGCCGGGTACGGCGGCTGCCGTCGGCCTGGGGCGACGGCACGGCGGCGGTCTGGGTGCGCGGCGGGTCGGCGCTGCCGTCGTAAACCCGCAGGTCGAGCGTGCGCTGGCCTTCGGGGCCCTCGAACACGGCCGAACGCGGTTCCAGCGACACCAGGCGCCAGCTGGTGCCTTCGACCTGGTCGCCTTCGCGCACGCGCTGGTTGCGGCTGCCGTCGGGCGTTTGCAGCATGACGGCGCGGAAGTCGCCGGCGATCAGCACGCCGGTGAGGGTGAAATCGAGCGGCGCATCCTGGTCGCCGGCCTCGGACACGGCCGCCGGGCGCCGGCTGGGGATAAGCAGCGGCCGCTGGGCGACTTCGGCGTACTGGCTGGGCGGACCCAGGCGCGGGCCGATTTCCGACAGTTCCACCTGCGGCAGCGCCGGCGCCAGGGTCGGGTCGTCCGGGTGCGGGCCGAAGTTCGCGCCCATGCCGGCGATGGCCAGCACCAGCAGCGCCAGTGCCCAGGCCGCCAGCGCCGCGGGCAGCACGTTCACGGGGCGCAGGGACTCAAGCACCGGGCACCCCCGGCGTGGCCAGCAAGTAGCCGTAGAGGTTGAAGTTCACGTCCACCGCGCCCGACTCCTGGGCGGCGCCGAGGTAACTGGCGCGCGAAAGCAGGTCGAGGTTGTCGATGAACAGCTGCGGGCTGCCGCTTTCGAGTTCGTGCAGCACGGCGGCGAGTTCGGGCATGCCGCAGCGCAGGCGCACCTGCACGGTGGCGCGCACGAAGGGTTCGTCGCTGCGGCTTTCGGTGGGCGTGCGCGCGGTGAT
>NZ_CAXBJS010000101.1:0-10066 GCF_963976025.1 uncultured Arenimonas sp. | reverse complement strand
GGCCGGTGGGCACCAGGTCTAGGGCCATGGGGAAACACTCCTGAATCCGCCCGGGGGAGGGCATGCGTGGGGGGCGCAAGGATACGGGAAAGGGCTGGAGCCCGCACTCAGGGGGCTCTGCGCGGCCCAGCCGCGCCGGACTAGGCAGCGGCGCGCCCAGCCGCCAGAATAGGGTTTCGCCCCCCGACGGAGCCCGTTCGATGGCCCATCAGTCCCTGCTCGACCCCAAGGCGCTGGAACTGCTGCGCATGCTCGACCGCGACCGGCCGGGTGCCTTCAGCGAATTCGTGCGCATGTTCGTGCACGAGGCTCCCGACCTGGTGCGCAAGATGGAACACGCCCAGGTGGCCGGCGACGCCGACGGCCTGGGCAAGGCCGCCCACTACCTGCGCTCGGCCGCCCTGGCCATGGGCGCCACCGACCTGGTGGCGGTCTGCCAGGAGCTTGAACACCTGGCCAACGACGAACTGATGGACGAAGCCACCAACGCCCGTTTCGTCGAACTGCGCCGCCGCACCCGCGATGCGCTGATCCTGCTTTTGCAGGAAGTCCCGCAGATCTGAGCTATTCGCTCAGATCTCCCACGATTCGCGCTGCGAATCGCGGGCCCCGGCTCACTCCTCCCGATCCCCGCGCCTTCGGCGCGCCCCCTTACCAAGGGGGCTCCCGGACCGGAACCACGCAAAGAAAAACCCCGGCCGGAGCCGGGGTTTTCAGTTTGCCGCCGGACCGACTTACAGCATCGGGATCATCAGCAGCGCAACGATGTTGATGATCTTGATCAGCGGGTTGATGGCCGGGCCGGCGGTGTCCTTGTACGGGTCGCCGACGGTGTCGCCGGTGACCGCGGCCTTGTGGGCTTCGCTGCCCTTGCCGCCGTGGTGGCCTTCTTCGATGTACTTCTTGGCGTTGTCCCAGGCGCCGCCGCCGGTGCACATCGAGATCGCCACGAACAGGCCGGTAACGATGGTGCCCATCAGCAGGCCACCCAGCGCATCGGCGCCAAGCACCACGCCGACGATGATCGGGATGAACAGCGGAAGCATCGAGGGCACGATCATTTCGCGGATCGCGGCCTTGGTCAGCAGGTCGACGGCCTTGTGGTATTCAGGCTTGCCGGTGCCTTCCATGATGCCCTTGATCTCGCGGAACTGGCGGCGCACTTCCTCGACTACCGCGCCCGCCGCGCGACCTACCGCCTGCATGGCCAGTGCGCCGAACAGGTAGGGGATCATGCCGCCGATCAGCAGGCCGATCACCACGTCCGGGTTGTCGATCGAGAAGTTCACCTCGGCACCCGATTCCTGCAGCTTGTGGGCGTAGTCGGCGAACAGCACCAGCGCGGCCAGGCCGGCCGAACCAATGGCGTAACCCTTGGTCACCGCTTTGGTGGTGTTGCCCACGGCGTCCAGGGCGTCGGTGGTGACGCGGATGTCCTTGTCCATGCCCGACATTTCGGCGATGCCGCCGGCGTTGTCGGTGATCGGGCCATAGGCGTCGAGCGCGACGATCATGCCGGCCATGGACAGCATCGACGTGGCGGCGATGGCGATGCCCATCAGGCCGGCGATCTCGTAGCAGCACCAGATGGCGGCTGCCACGGCCAGCACCGGCGCCGCGGTGGACTTCATCGACACGGCCAGGCCGGCGATGACGTTGGTGCCGTGGCCGGTTTCAGAGGCCTTGGCAACGTCCTGCACCGGCGCGTATTCGGTGGCGGTGTAGTACTCGGTGATCACCACCATCGCCGCGGTCAGGGCCAGGCCGATCAGGGCGCAGTAGAACAGCGGCATGCCCAGGGCCGAGGCGAACATGTTGTCGGTGACGAACCAGAAGCCGATCGCCGCCAGCACGCCCGACACGGCCAGGCCGCGGTAGAGCGCGTTCATGATCTTGCCGCCGTCCTTCACCTTCACGAAGAAGGTGCCGACGATCGATGCCAGGATCGACACCGCGCCCAGCACCATCGGGTACAGCACGCCGGCCCAGCCGTAGGTGGTGAAGGCAATGCCGGCGATCAGCATCGCAGCGATCACGGTCACCGCGTAGGTTTCGAACAGGTCGGCGGCCATGCCGGCGCAGTCGCCGACGTTGTCACCGACGTTGTCGGCGATGACGGCGGGGTTGCGCGGGTCGTCTTCCGGGATGCCGGCTTCGACCTTGCCCACCAGGTCGGCGCCGACGTCGGCGCCCTTGGTGAAGATGCCGCCGCCCAGGCGCGCGAAGATCGAGATCAGCGAGCTGCCGAAGGCCAGGCCGATCATCGGCTGCATGGCCGCCTGCACCGATTCGGCGGTCTGCACGCCCGAGCCGATCGTGTACCAGAAGTAGCCGGCGACGCCGAGCAGGCCCAGGCCGACCACCAGCATGCCGGTGATGGCGCCGCCCTTGAAACTGACGTTGAGCGCGGTATTGAGGCTGACCGTGGCTGCCTGCGCGGTACGCACGTTGGCGCGCACCGAGACGAACATGCCGATGAAGCCGGCCGCGCCCGACAGGATGGCGCCGATCGCGAAGCCTATGGCCGTCGGCCAGCCCAGGCCGGGCACGAAGGCGATGACCAGGAACAACACGACGCCGACGATGGCGATGGTGCGGTACTGGCGGCTCAGGTAGGCGCCGTCGCCTTCCTGGATGGCCGCGGCGATGCCCTGCATCTTTTCGTTGCCGGCAGGTTGGGCAACGATCCAGCGCGCCACGAAGATGCCGTAAAGAATGGCGACCGCCGCACAGGCGATCGCAAGGTGTAGTCCGTACTGCTCAAACATGCCAACCCTCCCCAGAGTCAAACAGCGAACAAACGTAAGCGGCCGACTGGCCGCCCCGCCCGAGTATGGCCGAAGGCAGGGGGTGAAGCCACAAGGCCCGCCGGGCGGGCCCGGGAGGGGCTAGCCGGCGGCGCCGGGGGCGGCCGGAGGCGTGTATTCGCAGGCCCCGATGCGTTTGCCCTCGAAGCGCATGTTCATCTCGACGGACTGGCCGCCGCTGGTGCCGACCATGTTCATCTTGCCGCGGTAGGCGTCGCCGCCCAGCTGTTCGAACTCACCCTTGGCGGTCAGCTGGGCATCGCCGGTGCAGACCAGGGTGTAGCGCGAAACGCTGCCTTCGACCTCGAAATCGGTGATCGAGCAGTTCTCGTCGTGCGGCACCATCTTTTCGCTGCTGTGGTCCCTGGGGCCGCAGACTTCCGTGGTCTGGTCCGGCATCTTGAACGGCAGGCCGACCATTTCGACCTGGGTGGTGACGCGGTAGAGACTGCCTTCCTGGGGTTGCGCCAGCGCGGTGCCGCCTGCGGACAGGCCCAGGGCGAAGGCGGAAAAGGCGAGGGTACGGAGCGTGATCATGCGGGTCCTCCAGTGACGGGGATCGGACCGCAGACGGGCAGTTTCGCCGCCACGGCACGTGCGACCACGCTAACGCAATCACGCTGCCCGTGCAGGAACGCGGCGATTGAACATCGTGAAGGGTTCACTTGCGCGCGGGGCAGCGCGCATCGGGGCCGGTGGATGGCGCCGTGGACAGCGAGAGATTGATCGCGGCCTGCGGATGCGCGGGTTCAAGGCGCAGCGCACATTCCCAGGCGGCGCGGGCGCCGGCGTCGTCGCCGGCCTGCTGGCGCGCCCAGCCCAGGTTCACCCAGGGCCGCGCCTTGGCCGGCGAGGCCATCACGGTGGCTTGCCAGAGCGCGGTTTCGCTGCGCCAGTCCTGGTTGCGGCGGTGCGTAACCAGGCCCGTGGCCACGGCAAGCGCCAGCAAAAGCACCTTGCCCAGCGGCCGCCATCCACGCCCGAGCAGCGGCACCGCGAACGCCATCGCCACGCCAGGCAGCGCCAGGTAGAGGTGACGGTCGTTGGCCAGGTCGAATCGCGGCACGAACGAATTTGTCGGCGCCATCTGCAGGGCGTACCAGGCCATGGCGAAACCCAGCCAGGGCCAGCGCCGGCGCGAGACGATGGCCACGACCACGGCCGCGGCGAACCAGGCCAGCATCAGCGCGCTGGCCAGGTCCAGGCCGGCCGGCACCCGCAGGTCGGGGTCGAGGTTGGTGCGCAGGCCAAGCAGGCTGTGACCGACCAGGTGCGCATGCGCGACGGTCTGCGCCAGCAGCTGTTCGCCGAAGCCGCGCGTGCCCAGGCTGAAGGCGAAGAAGCGGTCGTAGCCGGCCAATGTCACGGCGGCCAGCGCCGCCACCGCCAGCACTACCAGCTGCGGCCCCAGCCCGCGCAGCGCCTCGCGCGGCGGGCGGCCGCCATACCAGGCCAGCAGGAACAACGCCGCCGGCAGCGTGACCGCGGTTTCGCGCACGGCCAGGGCCAGCGCGAACAGCCCCGTGGCCAGGCCGCGCGAAAGCCAGCGGCGCCCGCTCGTTTCGCCGGCGACAAAACACCACATCGCCGCCAGGTAGAACAGCGCCATCAGCGACACCGAGCGGCCGCTGATGTAGGTCACCGCCTCCGTGGCTGCCGGGTGCAGCGCGAACAGCAGCGCCACCCACCAGGCGGCGGACGCGGGCAGCCGCGCCGGTGCCAGCCTGCGCTGCCACTGGCCGGCCACGGCCCAGGCGAGCAGGACGTTGCCCAGGTGCACCGCCAGGTTCACCGCATGGAAACCCCAGGCAGCCGGCGACGCCGCCCAGTTCAGTGCATAGGAAAGTTTCAGCAGCGGCCGGATGCCCGGCATCGATTGCCACCACGCGGCCAGTCCGTGCACCTGCGGGTTGTCGACGATGATGTTGTAGTCGTCGAACTGGAACGGGCCGGCCAGTGCCCCGCAATACACCCAGGCCACGGCCAGCAGCAGGCCCACTGCCCCCGCGGCCCGCGCCGTCAGGGACGGTGGTTTCATTCCGGCGGCGCGTTGCGACGGGCCTGGTCGAAGGCCAGTTCAAGCAGGCCCACGGTGTCCCACCAGCGGTCGGGCGCATGCAGCAGGATCGCCAGAACCTCGTGGCCATCCCGTTCGGCAAGGGCCACCAGGCAGCGGCCGGCGCCCGGCGTGAAGCCGGTCTTTAGGCCGATGGCGCCGGGGAACTGGCCCAGCAAGGCATTGGTGCTGCGCACGGAAAACCGGCGGCCGTCGAGCGAGGCGAAGGCGAAACTCTCCCGCCGGGCGTCTTCCATGATGCGCGGCCGTGCCATCACCGCGCGCGCCAGCAGGGCCAGGTCGCGGGCGCTGCTGCCCTGGCCCGGGGCGTCGTGGCCGCAGGCATTGGCGAAGCGGGTGGACACCATGCCGAGTTCGGCGGCGCGGGCATTCATGCGGGCGACAAACGTGTCGTCGTCGCCGCCGCCGTGCCAGTCGGCGAGCGCGCGGCAAACGTCATTCGCCGAACGCACCAGCATCGCGCTGAAAAGATCCGAGGCGAGGTAGGTTTCGCCGGCGCGCACGCCCAGGCGGGTGCCGGTGGCGGCGGATGCCGCGCGGCTGACGGTGACGGTGCCGGCCAGGTCGGCTTCTTCGTCCAGCACCAGCGCCGCCATCAGCTTGGCCAGGCTGGCCACCGGCATGGCCTGGTCGGCATTGCCGGCCCAGGCGGGCCGGCCGTCGATTTCCACCCAGTAGGCGCGGGCGATGTCGGGGTAGGCGTTCACCGGCGTGGCGCCGGCACCCGCGGGCACCAGCGCCAGCAGCGCCGCCATCAGCCAGCGACGCGGCACGGGATCAGCCGCCGATCAGGTCCTTGGCGGACTTGAGGCGGTCGCGCCAGGAGGGCTTCTTCTTTTCTTCTTCCCGGGACTCGTCGCCCTCGGCCGGCTGGCCGGCGGCGCCGGCGTTGCGCTGCTGCAGGGAGCCCGCGGCATAACGACTGCAGAAGCCGGCATAGGGCGAGGCGCGCAGTGCGGTGAAGTCGCGGCCGGCGCAGTGGCGCGCGGCGGCGGCCTGGGCCTGGGCCGGGCAGCTGCCGACCAGGAACTCGCCGTCCCTGGCCGGATCGGCGTTGTCGCAGGCGCGGGCCAGGTTGTCCGGGCAGAACTCGACGATGAAGGTGTAGTCGCGCGACTTCTCGGCCATCGGGCAGGTCTTGGCCAGGGCGGCCGGGCGGGTCACGCCGCAGGCGGCGAAGCCGTCCCAGAACGTCGGGGCGCCAGCGGGCATCTGCCGGGCGCCTTGGTCCGCGCCGCGGATGTAGGCCGGGGTCAGCGACTTCGCCAGCATGCTGTCGCAGTAACGCTTGCGGTAGTTGCCGCACATGGCTTCGGCGCCGGTGAAGTGCTCGTAGAGCATCGGGTCCGGCATCTGCAGCATTTCCTGGCAGGTCTTGGCGAGCATTGCCTTGCCCTGGGCTTCGGGCGATTCGGTGGCGTAGTCGCAGTCGCGGATTTTCTTGCCGTCGAAAGTCATGTTCATTTCCATGCTTTCGCCGCCGCTGTTGCCCACCATGTGCATCTTGCCGCGGTAGGCGTCGGGGCCGAGCTGTTCGAACTCGCCCTTGGCGGTCATGGCGTTTTCGCCCCGGCAGACCAGGGTGTAGCTGGACTTGTTGCCGACCACGCGGAAGTCGCTGACGGTGCAGTTCTCGTCGTGCGGCACCATCTTCTCGCTGGCCTGGTTCTTGGGTCCGCACACTTCGACGGTCTGCGAGGGCAGCTGGATCGGCATGCCGACCATTTCCATCTTGGTGGTGACGCGATACAGGTTGCCGGTGCCGGACTGGGCCAGGGCCGCGCCGGCGGCGAACAG
The DNA here is from genome assembly GCF_963976025.1 of uncultured Arenimonas sp. NCBI lineage: Bacteria > Pseudomonadati > Pseudomonadota > Gammaproteobacteria > Lysobacterales > Lysobacteraceae > Arenimonas > uncultured Arenimonas sp. The sequence continues at coordinate 3,385 of NZ_CAXBJS010000101.1, read as the reverse complement.
GCCCAGGGCCAGGGCAGGAATGAGGAACAGGCGCTGCGGTTTCACGGGTGTCTCCGGACGAGGGTCGGGGCAAGGGGCGGAATTTTCAGGCTCGGCCCCTCGCCGCGGGAGTGCCGGTTGTCACCGTGCATTCCCGCTCCTCGGGTCCGGGTCAGGCGAAGGGAGGAAGCTTCTTCGCCACGGCCTGCAACTTGAGCCGAACGTATTTCGGCAGCCCGTCCGGCCCATACGGCGGCGGCGCCTCGCCCCTGACCAGGGGCGTCAGGTAGCGCCGGCAGGCGGCGGTGATGCCATAGCCCGAGGCGTCGATAAAACCCTTGGGCATGGTTTTTTCGTGGTTGGCGATGTCGGCCAGCGGCGCCGGCGCGATCTTCCAGCGGTAGGGTGTGTCCGACGTGCGCACGATCACCGGCATCACCCCGTTCATGCCCTTGAGGGCGAACTCCACGGCCTTCTTCCCGACCGCCTGGGCATGCGCCAGGTCGGTTTTCGAGGCCAGGTGCCGGGCCGAACGCTGCAGGTAGTCGGGCACGGTCCAGTGCACCTTCAGGCCCAGCCTGTCCTTGACCGTGGCGGCCAGCAGGGGGCCGACGCCGCCCAGCTGGCTGTGGCCGAAGGCGTCCTTGCCGGCGCCGGCGTCGGCGACGAAGCCGCCGCCGGCATGGCGCAGGCCTTCGGACACCACCACCACGCAGTAGCCCACGCGCTTGACCACGGCCTGCACGCGGCCCAGGAACTTCGCTTCGTCCCAGGCCACTTCCGGGAACAGGATGATGTGCGGTGCGTCATCCTTGCCCTGGCCGGCCAGGCCGGCGGCGGCGGCCAGCCAGCCGGCATGCCGGCCCATCACTTCGTAAACGAAGACCTTGGTGGAGGTGTCGGCCATGGCGGCGACGTCCAGCGAAGCTTCGGCCACGGAGACCGCCGTGTACTTGGCGGCGGAGCCAAAGCCCGGGCAGCAGTCGGTCACCACCAGGTCGTTGTCGACGGTCTTGGGCACGCCGATGCAGGTGAGCGGATAACCCGAGGATTCGGCCAGCTTCGAGAGCTTGAGCGCGGTGTCGGCGGAATCGTTGCCGCCGTTGTAGAGGAACCAGCGCACGTCGTGGGCCTTGATGACAGCCAGCAGGCGTTCGTACTTGGCCGCGTCTTCTTCGAGCGACTTGAGCTTGTAGCGGCAGCTGCCGAAGGCGCCGCCCGGGGTGTGGGCCAGCGCCCGGATGGACGCCGGTGATTCTTTCGAGGTGTCCACCAGGTCTTCGCGCAGCGCGCCGAGGATGCCGTTGCGGGCGGCGAGGACCTTGATCTTTTTCGCCCGCGCGGCCTCGATGACCGCACCGGCGGTGGCGTTGATGACGGCGGTGACGCCGCCGGATTGTGCGTAGAGAAGCGTGCCTTTGTTCATGGCGCGATTGTAGCCCAGCGGCGGCTGTCATCCGGGCGTCGCGGGGACGTCACGGCAATGAAACCCGGCTGCCGCAGTTTGTCGCCTTTCGCCCACAGGACGACCCCGCATGCCCATGCCCCGCCGCCACGGCTCCCGCCCCCGGTTCACCCTGCTCGCCAGCGCGATGAGCCTGGCCCTGCTGCCCTCGCTGGCCCTGGCGCAGGCCGCCGCCCCGGCGCCGGCCGAAGAGGAAAAGGCCGCCGAACCCGCGACCCTGGTGACGGTGGAAGTGCGTTCCCAGCTCGAGTCGCAGCTGCGTGCGCTGGACCTGCAGCGTGATTCGGATGCGATCATCGGCGTGGTCTCGTCCGACTCCCTGGGCGTTTACCCGGACAAGAACGTCGCCGAATCGCTGCAGCGCCTGCCCGGCATCAGCATCACCCGCGACCAGGGCGAGGGCCGCTTCGTGGTGGTGCGTGGCCTGGACGCCGCGCTCAACAGCGTGTCGGTGAATGGCATGCCGATCGGCACGCCCGAGGATTCGAGCCGACAGGCGACGCTGGACGTGATTCCCTCCGACTCCACCGAACGCCTGACCGTGATCAAGGCGCCGACGCCCGACATGAGCGGCGACGCCATCGGCGGCAGCATCGAAATCGAATCGGCTTCGGCCTTCGACCGCGACGGCCGCAGCCTGCGCGGGCGTATCGAGGCCAGCTACCCGCAGCTCAGCGGCGACCTCAACAGCAAGCTGGCCTTCAACTACAGCGAAGTCTTCGGCAACGGCGACTTCGGCGTGGCCTTCGGCGTCAACCGCTCCGAGCGCGACTTCGAATCGGACAACGTCGAGGTCGAATACGACTTCAACGACAACCTCGGCGACGACCTGCTGATCCCGGTCGAGCTGCAGTACCGCAAGTACTTCATCAACCGCGAACGCACCGGCATGAACCTCAACCTCGACTGGCACCCCGAAGGTGGCGGTCGGTATTACCTGCGCACGCTCTACAGCGACTTCACCGATGCCGAGTCCCGCCAGCGCAGCATCTACGTGTTCGACGACGGCGAACTGACCGGCGCCAGCGGCGAAACCCGCGAATTCAGCGACATCCCGCCCGACGCGCTGCGCCGCCGCCTGCGTTTCCGCACCAAGGAACAAAGCACCCTGGCGATCAGCGCCGGCGGCGAGAACCGCTTCGACGCCGCGAAGATCGATTACCTCGTCGGTTACACCGATACCCGCGAGCGGGTGCCCGACGAAGTGGAATCGCGCTTTGAATACGACGGCGTCGGCGACCTGTCGGCGATCGTGGACATGTCCAGCCCGGTGCCGACCTTCTCGCTGACCGACCCGGGCGGCAACGGCGCCTGGCTGGACAACGACAACTACGTGTTCGACCGCCTGGTGGTCGCCCCCAAGTTCGTCGATGACGAAGAAACCCAGGCCAAGTTCAACCTCGAGTTCGGCTCCGGCGCCGTGACCTGGAAGGCCGGTGTCTCGGGCCGCTGGCGCAGCCGTTCGGCCGACGTGGATGAAGCCGAACTGCGCATCACCCCGGACCTGAGCCTGGGCGCGTGGACCAGCGCTTCGCCCGGGCACCGCTTCGGCGACCTGGGCGACGGCATCAGCACGCGTGAAATGCTGGAGTACCTGCGGGCCAACGCCGGCGAGTTCGGCGAGCGTCCCCGGGACGTGGCCGAAAACCTGATCCTGTCCCTGGCCGAGGATTACAGCGCCGACGAAGACATCCTGGCCGCCTACGCCATGGGCACCTTCGACTTCGACGCCCTGCGGGTGATCGCCGGCGCGCGCTTCGAGCGCACCGACTTCGACGCGGTCGGCAACGTGGTGGAGCTCGACGACAACGGCGACCTGGTCCTGCCGGTGACCTCGCGCGCGGTGTCGGCCAGCTACAACAACATCCTGCCGGGCCTGCACCTGCGCTACGACGGCAACAACGACTGGGTCTTCCGCGGCGCCTGGACCAATACCATCGC
>NZ_CAXBJS010000100.1:0-10156 GCF_963976025.1 uncultured Arenimonas sp. | reverse complement strand
GGCTCGAAGCCGCAGGTTTCGACGTGGACTACGTCGAGGTGCGGCGTGCCGACCTGTCGCGGCCGCGTTCGCCGGACGAACCGGGCCTGCTCGCCCTGGTTGCCGCCCGGCTGGGGCGCACGCGCCTGATCGACAACCTGGCCTTCGACGACGCATGAACCCGTACGCCACCTTCTGGAAGCACGCATGCTGACCGACGGACACTGGCAGGCCCTGAAGCAGCACGGCGAACGCCTGGCCGCCAAGCCGCTGGCCGAACTGATGGCCGCGGAGCCGGCGCGGGCCGGCACCTGGGCGCTGCGGGTGGGTCCGATCCACGCCAGCTTCGCGCGCCAGCGCATCGATGACGCCGCCTGGGCGCAGCTGCAGTCGCTGGCGAGCGCGGCCGGGCTCAGTGCAGCGCTGGCGGCCTTGTTCGACGGCGAAATCGTCAACCCCACCGAAGGCCGCCCGGCGCTGCACAGCGCGCTGCGCGGCGACGTTGGCCGCGGTGAAACCGCCCGCGCCGCCGCCGCCCAGGCCCGGGAAGCCCGCGAGCGCGTGGACCAGCTGCACGCCCGGCTGGCGCAAAGCCCGGTCACCGACATCGTCAGCGTGGGCATCGGTGGCAGCGACCTCGGGCCGCGCCTGGCCGTGGACGCACTGCGCGATTTCCACGATGGCCGCTTCCGCGTGCACTTCCTCACCAACGTCGACGGCAGCGCCGCGCGCCACCTGCTGGCCGGCTTGGACCCGGCGCGCACGGCCGGCATCCTGGTGTCCAAGAGTTTCGGCACCCAGGAAACGCTGCTCAACGGCAGCATCCTGCGCGACTGGCTGGGCGGCGCCGATCGCCTGTACGCGGTCAGCGCCAACATCCCGCGCACCGAAGCCTTCGGCATCGCGCCCGACCGGGTGCTGCCGATGTGGGACTGGGTCGGCGGGCGTTATTCGCTGTGGTCGGCGGTCGGTTTCGCGCTGCAGCTGGCCATCGGCCACGACGGTTTCGCGCGCCTGCTCGAAGGTGCGGCGATGATGGACCAGCACGTGCGAGAAGCACCGCCGGCGCGCAACCTGGCGGCCTGGCATGGCCTGTTCGCGGTCTGGAACCGCAATGCGCTCGGCGCCGCCAGCCACGCGGTGATGCCCTACGACCAGCGCCTGGCGCTGCTGCCGGGTTTCCTGCAGCAGCTGGTGATGGAAAGCCTGGGCAAGTCGGTGCGCACCGACGGCAGCCCGGTGCCGGTGCACACGGTGCCGGTGCTGTGGGGCGGGGCGGGCACCAATGCCCAGCACAGTTTTTTCCAGGCCCTGCACCAGGGCACCGACATCCTTCCGGCCGACTTCATCGGCGTGGTGCGGCCGGCGCATGGCTTCGACGACAACCACCATGCGCTGCTTGCGAACCTGCTGGCGCAGTCCGAGGCCCTGGCCAACGGCTCGCCCTCGGACGACCCGCACAAACGTTACCCCGGTGGCCGGCCGAACACCCTGCTGCTGCTCGACGAGCTGACGCCGTATTCGCTTGGCGCGCTGCTGGCGATGTACGAGCACAGCGTCTACGTGCAGTCGGTGCTCTGGGGCATCAATGCCTTCGACCAGTGGGGCGTCGAGCTGGGCAAGAAGATCGCCGGGGAACTGCTGCCGGCGGTGGCGGGGGATGCAGAGCCTTCCGATCCGGTCACCCGCGCCCTCATCAACGAGATTCGCTCGCGCCGCTGAAAACCGGGGTCAGAGTCGGGTTTTCCGGTTCTCGTGCCGGGCCAGGGCCCAGGCGACGTGCTCGCGGACAAGCGCGCTGGGATGCTCGCGGCGTGAGGCCAGCGCGGCCAATACTTCGGGCGTCGTCGGCGCGTTGCCCAGGGCCACGGCGATGTTGCGCAGCCAGCCTTCGTGGCCGGTGCGGCGGATCGCGGAGCCTTCGGTGCGCTGCAGGAACTCTTCTTCTTCCCAGGCGAACAGCTCCGCCAGGCTGGCCTGGTCGAGGTCGTTGCGGGCGCGGAAGTCGGGTTCGTCGTGGCGCACGGCGAACTTGTTCCAAGGGCAGGCCAGCTGGCAGTCGTCGCAGCCGAAGATGCGGTTGCCGATCAGCGGCCGCAGTTCCTCGGGGATGGCCTCGCGCAGTTCGATCGTCAGGTAGCTGATGCAGCGCCGCGCATCCACCCGGTAAGGAGCAACGATCGCGCCGGTCGGGCAGACCTCGATGCAGCGCGTGCAGGTGCCGCAGTGCGCGCTGGCGGGCACGTCCACCGGCAGCGGCAGGTCGGTGTAGATCTCGCCAAGGAAAAACCAGCTGCCGGCGCTGCGGTTGATCAGGCAGCTGTGTTTGCCGATCCAGCCCAGGCCGGCATCGCGGGCGAGCGCGCGCTCAAGTACCGGCGCCGAATCAACGAAGGCGCGATAGCCGAAGGGCCCGGTCTTTTCGGCGATGCGGTCGGCCAGTTTCTGCAGGCGGTTGCGCATCAGCTTGTGGTAGTCGCGGCCCAGGGCGTAACGCGCCACGTAGGCCCGGTCGCCTTCGGCCAGGGTCTGCCAGGCGGCGTCGTCTTCCCCGGTGCCGTAGTCGAGCCGCACCGACACCACGCGCACGGTGCCCGGCACCAGTTCGGCCGGCCGCGAGCGTTTGTCGCCGTGGCGGGCCATGTACTCCATGCGTCCGTGCTGGCCCTTGGCCAGCCAGTCGCGCAGGTGGCCGGCGTCCTGGTCCAGGCTGATGCCGGCGATGCCGACCTGCTGGAAGCCAAGCTCGGCGCCCCAGGCCTTGATGTCCTGGGCCAGGGCAAACATGTCGGCCGGGTCGTGCATGCCGGCAAGTATAGAATCCCGGCATGGCCGACATGTTCCCCCTTTACCGCGCCGACCAGGTCCGCGCGATGGACCGACGCGCAATCGAGCAGTGGGGCATCCCCGCGCTCGAGCTGATGACCCGGGCCGGTGCCGCTGCCTGGGCGCTGCTGCAGGCGCAGTGGCCGCAGGCGCGTTGCATCGGCGTGGCCTGCGGTCCGGGCAACAACGGCGGCGACGGTTACGTGCTGGCGAGGCTGGCCCGTGAGGCCGGCTGCGTGGTGCACGTGATGTCGGCGCCCGGTGGCCACCCGCGCCGCGACCCGGCCCGCGCCGCGCTGGCGGCCTGGCGCAAGGCCGGCGGGCGCGTGGAATCCTTCGACGGCATGCTGCCGGAGGTGGACGTCTGGGTGGACGCGATCTACGGCATCGGCCTGTCGCGGCCGCCGTCCGACGCCGTTCGTGCGCTCATCGAACGCATCAACGCCAGCCGCCGGCCGGTGCTGGCGCTGGACGTGCCTTCCGGCCTGGACGCCGACCGCGGCCACGCCCCGGGCGTGGTGGTGCAGGCGCGCACGACGCTTTCCTTCATCGCCGCCAAGCAGGGCCTGTACACCGGCCATGCGCGCGATGTCGATGGCGATGTGCGCGTCGACCGCCTGGGCCTGCCGCCGATCGATACCGACCAGGACCCGCCTTCGGCCTGGCTGGTGCGCGACAAGGACCTTTCCGCCTGGCTGGCGCCGCGGCACGCCAACGCGCACAAGGGCGAACACGGCCACGTGCTGTGCATCGGCGGTGAAGTGGGCATGGGCGGCGCCGTGCGCCTGTGCGCCGAAGCCGCACTGCGCACCGGCGTCGGCCTGGCCAGCGTCGCCACCCGCAGCGCCGGCGTCGCCGCCCTGGTGGCCGCCCGCCCCGAGGCCATGACCCACGCCGTGGAAGACGCCCAGGCCCTGGCGCCGCTGCTTGAACGCGCCAGCGTTCTGGCCGTCGGCCCAGGCCTCGGGCAGGGCGCCTGGGGCCGCGAACTGCTCGCCGCCTCGGTCGCCACCGGCAAGCCGGTCGTGCTCGATGCCGATGCCCTGAACCTGCTCGGCACGCACCCGGCGAAGGTGCCCCAGGCCGTGCTGACCCCGCACCCCGGCGAAGCCGGCCGGCTGCTGGGCTGCAGCAGTGCGGACGTGCAGGCCGACCGTTTTGCCGCCGCCGCCGCCATCGCCGCCCGTTACCAGGCGGTGGTGGTGCTCAAGGGCGCCGGCAGCCTGGTCGCCGCGCCGGGCCGCGTGCCGGTGGTCATCGGCGCCGGCAACCCCGGCATGGCCACGGGCGGCATGGGCGACTTGCTCTCCGGCGTCATCGCTTCGCTGCTGGCCCAGGGTCTGCCGGCCTTCGAGGCGGCCGTGGCCGGCGCGCTGCTGCACGCCACGGCCGGCGATGCCGCCGCCCGCGTCGATGGCGAACGGGGCCTGCTGCCCTCCGACCTTTTCCCGCACCTGCGCCGTCTGGCCAACCCCGCATGAGCGAACGCGAGATCGAGCTTGCCGACCCCGCGGCCACGGATGCGCTTGGCCGCCAGCTGGCCGGCTGCCAGCCGCCGGGCGCCGTGGTTTTCCTTGACGGCCCGCTGGGCGCGGGCAAGTCCAGCCTGGCGCGGGCCTGGCTGCGGGCGCTGGGCGTCACCGGCGCCATCAAGAGCCCGACCTACACCCTGGTCGAACGTTACCCGCTGCCGGCCGGCGGCGAAGCGGCGCATCTGGACCTCTACCGCCTCGCCGAAGCCGGCGAACTGGACTTCCTGGCGCTGGACGAACTGGCCGACGCCCGCCTGTGGCTGGTCGAATGGCCCGACCGTGGTGCGCTGGGCCTGCCGCCGCCCGACCTGCGCATCCAGCTGGTCATGGCCGGGGCAGGGCGACGGGCCCGCCTGCAGGCCACCAGCGCCCGCGGCGAGGCATGGCTGGCCGCCATCCCCGGATAGTGTGTTTGGGGCCACCTTCTTACCCAATTCCTAGGAAGGTGGGGCAGGTGTCGGATTCCAAAGGAAAAAGTCCTTGCATTCCCCGGATCACGGTGCTTCAATCGGCCCCATGCGCCGGATCCGGGTCCTTGCCATCTCTTTCGCCGCCCTGCTGGGCGTCGCTGCCTCCGCGGCCCAGGCCGCGCAGCTGCGTGGCGTCACGCTGGTCGAAGGGGAAACCGGCACCCACGCCGTTCTCGACCTCACGGCCCCGGCCGACTACAAGGTTTTCACCCTGGCCAACCCGCACCGCCTGGTGCTGGACCTCTCGGGATCTTCGGTGGCCAGTGGTTTCCGCGCCCCCTCGCCCAACGGCCTGGTTTCGGGCGTGCGCACCGGCAAACCCGCCGAAGGCGACCTGCGCGTGGTGCTCGACCTGGGCAGCGCCGTGCAGCCGCGCAGCCGCATCGAACGCGAAGGTGATTCGGCCCGCCTGATCGTCGAACTGATTTCCAACGACCGCCCCAGCGGCACGCCCGCGGTGGCGCGCACGCTCGAGGACGTCATCGGCCCGGGTGAGCGCAAGCTTGTCATCGCCATCGACGCCGGCCACGGCGGCAAGGACCCGGGCGCGATCGGCCCGAGCCGCAAGTACGAAAAAGACATCACCCTGGCGGTGGCGCGTGAACTGGCCCGCCAGGTGAATGCCGACCCGGGCATGGAAGCTTTCCTGGTGCGCGACGGCGACGTCTTCATCCCGCTGCACGAGCGCTACCAGAAGGCGCGCGAGGCCCAGGCCGACCTCTTCATCTCCGTGCACGCCGACGCCGCCCACAACAAGGCGGCCAGCGGTGCTTCGGTGTACGTGCTGTCGCTGCGCGGCGCCTCGTCGGAAGCCGCGCGCTGGCTGGCCGACCAGGAAAACGCCGCCGACCTGGTGGGAGGCGTTTCGCTCGACGCGCGCGACAAGAACCTGGCCGCAGTGCTGCTCGACCTTTCCCAGAACGCCACCATGCGCGTGTCCGACGACGTCGCCGAGGAAGTGCTGTCGGCGCTCAAGGGCATGGGCAAGACCCACAAAAAGCAGATCGAACGCGCCAACTTCGTCGTGCTGCGTTCGCCCGACGTGCCGTCGATGCTGGTCGAAACCGGCTTCATCACCAACCCCGGTGAAGAAACCCGCCTGTCCGACCCGGCCTACCGCGGCCGCATGGCCAGCGCCATCGTTTCGGGCGTGCGCAATTATTTCGCCAACCAGGCGCCCCCGGGCACCTGGTATGCCGCGCGCCAGGGCACCCTGGGCGGCAGCCGCCAGCACGTGGTCAGCCGCGGCGAAACCCTCAGCCTGATCGCCCAGCGCCACGGCGTGCCGATGAACTCCATCCGCGCCGCCAATCGCCTCCAGGGCGACACCGTGAAGGTCGGCGAGCGCCTGACCATCCCGGTGGCCAGCGCCACGCTGGCCGGCCTGCCCGAGTAAGCCGCGCCGCCGCTGTTATCATCGGGCCTGTTTCCGTACAGGCCCCACGCGACGTGCCGATCCAAGCCCTGCCCGACACCCTGGTGAACCAGATCGCCGCCGGCGAAGTGGTCGAACGCCCCGCGTCGGTGGTCAAGGAACTGGTCGAAAACGCGCTCGACGCCGGCGCCAGCCGCGTGGACATCGACCTTGAGGAAGGCGGCGTGCGGCTGATCCGCATCCGCGACGATGGTGGCGGCATCCCGTCCTCGGAACTGGCGCTGGCCATCTCCCGCCACGCCACCAGCAAGATCACCACCATCGAAGACCTCGAGGAAGTCGCCACCCTGGGTTTCCGCGGCGAAGCCCTGCCGTCCATCGCCTCGGTCAGCCGCTTCGCGATAAGCGCGCGGCCGCGCGGCGAAGACCAGGGCGCGCGGCTGGAAGTCGACGGCGGCCGGGTCGGTGAAGTGGTTCCGCATCCGCATCCCGAGGGCACCACGGTCGAAGTGCGCGACCTGTTCTTCAACGTTCCGGCGCGGCGCAAGTTCCTGCGCGCCGAACGCACCGAACTGGGCCACATCGAAGAATGGCTGCGTTCGCTGGCGCTGGCCCGCCCCGGCGTCGAACTGCGCATCAGCCACAACGGCCGCGCCAGCCGCCACTACAAGCCCGTGCGCGACGGCGGCGAACGCCTGCGCCGCGTTGCCGAAGCGCTGGGCGATGATTTCACCCGGCAGTGCCTGGCCGTCGAACACGCCGCCGCCGGGCTGCGCCTGCACGGCTGGGTCGGCCTGCCGACGGCCGCGCGTTCCAGCGCCGACCAGCAATATTTCTACGTCAACGGCCGCGCCGTGCGCGACCGCACCGTCGCCCACGCGGTGCGCCAGGCGTATTCGGACGTGCTCTTCCACGGCCGGCATCCGGCCTTCGTGCTGTTCCTGGAGTGCGATCCGCGCCAGGTGGACGTGAACGTGCACCCGGCCAAACACGAGGTGCGCTTCCGCGAACAGCGGCTGGTGCACGAATTCATCTACCGCACGCTGCACGAGGCGCTGGCTTCGACCCGCGCCGGCGTGGCGGCTGCCGCGGCCGAATCACCGGCCCTGGCCATGTCGTCCGGCATTTCCGCTTCTCCCGGCGGTGGCGGCTGGTCGCCGCAGCAGGGTGGGCTGGGCCTGCCCGTGCGCGAGGCGATGTCGGCCTATGCGTCGCTTTACCGCGCGCCGGAGCCGGGCCAGGCCGGTGCGGCCCTGCCGCCCGCCGCGGCCAACGAAGGCGAGGCACCGCCGCTGGGTTATGCCCTGGCGCAGCTGCACGGCATCTTCGTGCTGGCCGAAAACGACCACGGCCTGGTGCTGGTGGACATGCACGCCGCCCACGAGCGCATCACCTACGAACGTTTGAAGTCCGCGCTCGACGGCGAAGGCATCCGCAGCCAGCCGCTGCTGGTGCCGGTGTCGCTGGCGGTCAGCGAACGCGAGGCCGACGCCGCCGAACAGCACGCCGATGCCCTGGCCGACTACGGCTTCGAAATCCGCCGCGCCGGTCCGCAGGCCCTGTCCATCCGTTCGGTGCCCAGCCTGCTGGCCGACCTCGACCCGCGTGCGCTGGCGCTGGACGTGCTGGCCGACCTGCGCGAACACGGCAGCAGCCGCAAGCTCGAACAGGCGCGCAACGAGCTGCTTTCCACCCTGGCCTGCCACACTTCCGTGCGTGCCAACCGCCGGCTGACGCTGCCGGAAATGAATGCCCTGTTGCGCGACATGGAAGCCACCGAACGCAGCGGGCAATGCAACCACGGCCGGCCGACCTGGGTGCAGCTGAGCAAGGCCGAACTCGACCGACTTTTCCTCAGGGGACGCTGATGCGATCGATCCTGCTGCCCGGACTGGCCCTTTCCGCCGCGCTTGCCGGCTGCGGTGGCGGTGACGGTGAATCCAACGCGGACGCCGCCGCCCGCGCCGAACAATCGGCGCGCAACGCCTACGAGCGCGAGATCCGCGCCTGGCGCGACGAACGTGTCGAGCGCCTGATGCGCCCCGATGGGTTCCTTTCGCTGGTGGGCCTGCACTGGGTCGGTCCCGGTAGTACCTTCGTCGGTTCCGCGAAAGACAACGGCACCCGCCTGAGCCTGGGCCCACCGCAGGTGGGCATGCTGCACCTGGAAAAGGATGGCCGCGCCCGGCTGGACATCGCCAGGGGCGCCGAGATCTGGGTGGACGGCGAGCCGGCCAAGGGCAGCGTCGAACTGGTGTCCGACGCCCGCGGCAAACCCACCGTGGTTTCCTTCAATCGTGGCGACGCCAGTTTCCTGCTGATCGAACGCTCGGGCCGGCACGCCCTGCGCGTACGCAACGCGATGGCGCGCACCCGCACCAGCTTTCCGGGCATCGATTATTTCGACATCAATCCGGATTTCCGCTTCGAGGCGCGCTTCGAGGCGCACCCGCCGGGCAAGACGATGGACATCGTCAACATGCTTGGTCTGGTGGAACCGATGGCCAACCCGGGCCGGGTGTTTTTCGAGAAGGACGGCGTGACGTACAGCCTCGAGGCCCTGGACGAAGGCGACGGCCGGCTCTTTTTCGTGTTTGCCGACCGCACCAGCGGCCACGAAACCTACGCGGCATCGCGATTCGTGTACGCCGACCCGGCCGGGCCCGAGGGCACGACGGTGCTGGACTTCAACCGCGCCTACAATCCGCCCTGCGCCTTCACCGCCTATTCGACCTGCCCGATGCCGCCGCCGGAAAACCGGCTGGACCTGCGCATCGAGGCCGGCGAGAAAAAGCCCCTGCCATTCCCCCAATAAACCAAGGACCCCCGATGCGCCTGGCCTGGATCGCCTGCCTGCTGACCCTTACCGTTGCCGCCGGCTGCGCCCGCGCCGAACCGCCGCGCCCGCTGCTGTGGAAGGTCAGCGACGCCGACAACACCGTTTACCTGCTGGGCTCCTTCCACCTGCTGCGTCCGGGTGACTACCCGCTGGCGGCCAGCACCGACCTGGCCTTCGAAGACGCCGAGTCGGTGGTGTTCGAGCTGTCGCCGGCGGAAATGAACGACCCGGCGCTGGGCCAGCTTATGGGCGCCGCCGCGCGCCGCGAAGACGGCAAGCGCCTGCAGGACACCGTGTCGGCCGATACCTGGACGCGCCTGGAAGCCTGGTCGGCGCGCCGTGGCGTGCCGCTGGACAACCTGCAGGGTCTTGATGCCTGGTTCGTCGGCCTGACGATTTCCCTGATGGAAATGCAGACCCTGGGCCTGGACCCGAAGCTCGGCCTGGACCGTCATTTCGCCCAGCGCGCCACCGAGGCCGGCAAGGAAACCGAAGGCCTGGAAACCGGCGCCCAGCAGATCGCGCTGTTCGACGGCATGGATGCGGATCTGCAGCAGCAGTCCCTGGAAGACGTGCTGCTGGACGCCGAGAAGATGGAAGAAAACATCAACCGCCTTCACGACATGTGGCGGCGCGGCGACGTCGAAGGCATGGAGGCGGAAACCAACCAGCGCATGCGCGACGAATATCCCGAGCTCTATGCGCGCATCAACCGCGACCGCAATCTGGCCTGGCTGCCGGTGCTCAAACAGCGCCTGGACCGAGGCGGCAAGGACGAAGACGTGCTGGTGGTCGTGGGCGCCCTGCACCTGCTGGGCGACGACGGCCTGGTGCACCTGATGCGCGAAGCCGGCTACACCGTCGAGAGGCTCTGAACCGCCGGCCGGGGCCAGCGGTACTCGCTGGCCCGCGGCGCCGGCGGCACCAGTTCGATGCAGTCCACGGGGCAGGGCGGCAGGCACAGCTCGCAGCCCGTGCACAGCTCCGGAATCACCGTATGCATGCGCTTGGGCGCGCCGATGATCGCGTCCACCGGGCAGGCCTGGATGCATTTGGTGCAACCAATGCAGTCTTCTTCAACGATCAGGGCCAGCAGCGGCGGCTTGATGGCGCCGTTTTCCGGGTTCACCGGCTT
>NZ_CAXBJS010000099.1:0-10313 GCF_963976025.1 uncultured Arenimonas sp. | reverse complement strand
CTTTGCTTGGCCAAAGGCCAAGGGCAGAAGATTCGCGCCTGAAGGCGCTCCTACAGCTTGGATTCGCGCAATCGCGAGATAACCGGGGAAACCTGGGTTTCGCGGGCCAGCGCGCGGCCAACACGTTCGAGTGCATCCGACAGTTCGGCAGGGCTGTCGGCACGCAGCGTGGCGTGGCCGACCTTGGGGCCTTCGCGCGGCGACTTTCCGTAGTCGTGCCAGTGGCCGCAGGGTTCGGCCAGCACCGGCGCCGCGTCGGGCATTTCGCCGATCCAGTTCAGCATCACCGCATGGCCCACCGCCCGCGTGCTGCCCAGCGGCAGGCCCAGCACCGCCCGCAGGTGGTTCTGGAACTGCGAGGTTTCCGCGCCCTCGATCGTCCAGTGCCCGGAGTTGTGCACGCGCGGCGCCATTTCGTTCGCCACCAGCACGCCGTCCTTGAGGAAAAGCTCCAGCGCGAACACGCCCACGTAGTCCAGCGCCTCGGCGACGCGGCGGGCCGCGTCCAGGGCCTGGGCCTCCAGCGCCGGATCGGCATTGGCCGGCGCCAGGCTGGCGGAAAGGATGCCGTGGTCGTGCCAGTTCTCGGTCAGCGGCCAGGCGCGCAGCTCGCCGTCGCGGCCGCGTACCGCCACCACCGACAGCTCGCGCTGGAAAGCCACGAACCCCTCGAGGATCAGGCCGACGCTGTCCGCCTGCGCGCCCAGCGCCTGCCAGGCCGCGTCGGCATCGGCCGGCGACTTGATGCGGAACTGGCCCTTGCCGTCATAACCCAGCCGGCGGGTCTTGAGGATGCAGGGCGTGCCGACCGTGGCCAGCGCGGCGTCGAGTTCGGCGCGACTGTCGACGGTGGCGAACTCCGGCACCGGGATGCCCAGCTCGCGGAACAGGGTTTTTTCAGCCAGCCGGTCCTGGGCCACGGCCAGGGCGCGCGGGTTCGGGAACACCGGCACGCGTTCGGCCAGCCAGCGCGCGCTTTCGGCGGGCACGTTCTCGAAGTCGAAGGTGGCCACGTCCACGCGTTCGGCGAACTCGGCCAGGCCGGCCTGGTCGCGGTAGTCGGCCTGCAGCATCGGCGCGAACTGGCCGGCGCAGGCGTCGGGCGTGGCGTCGAGCACCAGGAAGCGCAGGCCCAGCGGTGCGCCGGCCAGGGCCATCATGCGGGCCAGCTGCCCGCCGCCGAGGATTCCGACGGTGGTCACGGCTGGCGCGGGTCCGCGTGTTCGAGCACGTCGCGGGTCTGGTCGGCGCGGAAGCGCGCCAGGGCCTCGCGCACGCCCTTGTCGTGCTGGGCCACCAGCGCGGCGGCGAACAGACCGGCGTTGGCGGCGCCGGCGACACCGATGGCGAAGGTCGCCACCGGGATGCCCGCCGGCATCTGCACGATGGACAGCAGTGAATCGAGGCCGTTCAGCGCCTTGCTTTGCACCGGTACGCCCAGCACCGGCACCGGCGTCATCGCGGCGACCATGCCGGGCAGGTGGGCGGCGCCGCCGGCACCGGCGATGATGGCGCGCAGGCCGCGGCCTTCGGCGGCCTTGGCGTATTCGGTCAGCAGGTCGGGCGTGCGGTGCGCGGAAACCACGCGCACTTCGTGCGCCACGCCCAGTTTTTCGAGGCGGGCCACGGCGTGCTGCATGGTCTCCCAGTCGGACCGGGAGCCCATGATGACCCCGACCAGCGGGTTGTTGGCGGCTTGGTTCATGGCGGCCCACTTCGGCAAAAGGCTATTCTAGACCCTTGCCCACCGTCCGGACACCGGCCCCATGGACCGCAAATTGCTCGACATCCTGTGCTGCCCGACCAGCAAGCAGCCCCTGGCCCTGCTGGGCAGCGCCGAACTGGAGGCGATCAATCGCGCCATTGCCGCCGGCGGCGTCACCCGCGCCGACGGCAGCCCGCAGGCCGAGGTCCTGGCCGAAGGCCTGGTCACCCGCGACCGCCGCACCGCCTATCGCGTGGACGACGGCATCCCGGTGCTGCTGGCCGACGAGGCCCTGGCCACCGACCAGGTCGACGGTTTCCCGCGCTGACATGGCCACGCCCGTTTCCGCCCCGCCCGCCGACGTGGTGGCCGGAGACGTCGCGCGCGCCCTGGCTGAAGACCTGGGCAGCGGCGACGCCACCGCGCAGCTGCTGCCCGACGACCAGGACCAGGCCTACGTCATCGCCAAGGAAGCCGGCGTCATCGCCGGCCGGCCCTGGTTCGACGCCTGTTTCCTGGCGCTCGATCCGGCAATGCAGATCGACTGGCGCGTGTCCGAAGGCCAGGCAGTCGAAGCCGGCACGGTGCTGGTCGTGCTGCGCGGCCGCAGCCGGGCCCTGGTCAGCGCCGAACGCCCGGCGCTGAACTTCCTGCAGACGCTGTCGGCCACTGCCTCGCGCACCGCCCAGTACGTGGCTGCGCTGGCTGGCAGCCGGACCCGCGTGCTCGACACCCGCAAGACGCTGCCCGGCCTGCGCCAGGCGCAGAAATACGCCGTGCGCGCCGGCGGCGGGCTCAACCACCGCATGGGCCTGTACGACGCGGTGATGCTGAAGGAAAACCACATCCACGCCGCCGGCTCGATCGCCGCGGCCGTGGCGGCCTCGCGTGCACTGCACCCGACCTTGCCGCTGATCGTGGAAGTGGAAACCCTGGACGAACTCGACCAGGCCCTGGCCGCCGGCTGCGACCGCATCCTGGTCGATGAATTCAGCGAAGACGACCTGCGCGAGGCCGTGCGCCGCGCCGCCGGCCGCATTCCGCTGGAAGTGTCGGGCGGCGTCACGCTCGAACGCCTGCCGGCCATCGCGGCCACGGGCGTCGACTACGTGTCGATCGGGGCGCTGACCAAACACGTGCAGGCGCTGGATCTTTCGCTGCGGCTGGGGCCGCCGCCCCGCTGACTCAGCCGCGGCTGAGGAACAGCGCGACGATCACCACCAGCGCCGCCGCCGTCAGCATGATCGGCACCCACTTGCTCATGCCCGCCGACGCGGCCGCCGGGGTTTTTGCCTCGGCCGGCGCGACGCGGGTGGCCTGCTGGGCCATCTCCATGCCCGGCGCCACCAGGATCAGGCGCACCGAGTCCAGGCGCAGTTCGTCACCCGGCTTCAGGAAACCCTGCTGCACACGCTTGCCGTTGATGAAAGTGCCGTTGGAAGAACCCAGGTCTTCGACCTGCAGGCCGTCGGGCGTGGGCTTGACCAGCGCATGCCGGCGCGAGATTTCCTCGGCCGCCACGGAAATGTCGGCCTCGGCCGCGCGGCCGATGACCACCGGACCGGTGACCGGATAAACCTTGCCAAAGACCGCGCCGGAAACGCCGCGCAGCACGAACTTGGGCACCGCCATGCGCACGCGCGTGGCGCCGTTGTCGTCGTCTTCCCTGGCTGCGGCACCGCCCGCCGCCGCGGGTGCGGAGCGCGCCGCTTCGACGATGGCGAAACGTGCCTGCACCGGACCGATGCCGATCATGTCGCCGGCACGCAGGGCCATGATGTCCGCCACCGGCTTGCCGTTGACGCTGACCGGCCCGCCGTCGCTGGGCACCTGCAGGTTGGCACCCGTGGTGGTGACGTGGATTTCGCAGTGATGGCCCACCACGCCCTCGGCCTGCAGCACCACCGCGCCCTCGCCCGCCGAACCGATACGGTTGACGCCGTGGCTGAGCAGCACCTGCGGATGTTCGCCATTGGGAAACACCAGTTTCATCTTCGCTCTCCTGCGAATCGCCGTGCGCCGGCCGGGCCGGGGTCCGGGCCTATCTTAGCCACGTCTTCACGACCCGGGGAGGGGGCGACTTGTGGCGGGGCCTGGCCGCCCCCACACTTCGCGGATGCTAGGCACCCTGCTCGTCTCGATATTCGCCATGGCCGTGGTCGTTTTCTGGTATTCCGGACGCGCGGCCGCGGAAACTGCCACTGTCATCGGACAGCGGGCTTGTGCACGCGCGGGGGTTCAGTGGCTGGACCAGAGCGTGCACCTGCTGGCCATCCGCCCGCGCCGCGGGCCGGACGGCTGGCTGGGCCTGGAGCGCCATTACGGCTTCGAGTATTCCACCGGCGGCGAAGACCGACACGCCGGCCGCATCGTGCTGCACGGACGCAGGCTGAAGGCATTGGCCGGGCCCGTGCCGCCGTCGCAAGACGCCGGGACTACTTGACCACGCGAAGGTGGCTGCGCCGTGGCGGCTCGCCCCCGACGTCCGGACCCGTAGGCGGCTCGTCGGGTGATTCGTCCCCGCCGCCGACGTCGGCTCCATCGTCGGGCAGCATCATGCCCTGGCCGGTTTCCTGGGCGTAGATCGCCAGCACCGCGCCCACCGGCACGTACACCGACTGGCTGACGCCGCCAAAACGCGCCATGAAGCTGACACCCTGGTTGTCGATCAGCAGCTGGGCAACGGCGCGCGGGGCGATGTTGAGCACCACCTTGCCGTCCTTCACCGTGCCCAGCGGCACCTGCACGTCGTCGCGCGTGGCGTCCACCAGCAGGTAGGGCGTCATGCCGTTGTCGTTGATCCACTCGTTGAGCGCCCGCAGCAGGTAGGGGCGGTTGGATCCCATCCGGGGTGCCTGGGTCATTGCGGGATATCGCGCAGCGCCCTTTCTTCCGGGGTCAGGCTGCGCAGGTAGGCCGGGTTGCGGAAGATGCGGTTGCCGTAGTCCTCGATGACCTTGGCCTCCTTGGGCAGCTGCACGCCCAGGGACGGCAGGCGCCAGACGATCGGGGCGATGGCGCAGTCGGCCAGGCTCATTTCCGGGTTCAGGAAGAACTTGGAGGCCTTGAACAGGGGCAGAGAGGCGATGAGCAGTTCCTTCAGGCGCTTGCGGCCGGCGTCGGCCTGGGCCTTGGTGCCGTGCTGCACGGCCTGCACGTGCGGCACCCAGTCGTGTTCCAGGCGCAGCATGGCCAGGCGCAGGCGGGCGCGCGACAGCGGGTCGACCGGCATCAGCGGCGGGTGCGGGTAACGCTCGTCCAGGTATTCAGACACCACCGAAGCCGCGTACAGCACCAGGTCGCGGTCCACCAGGGTGGGCACGGAATGGTAGGGATTGAGGTCCACCAGGTCTTCGGGCGGGTTGGTCGGATCGACCGGAATCAGGTCGTAACTGACGCCTTTGGCCGCCAGGACCAGCCGGACCCGGTGGCAGACGACGCAATCGCGGGCGGAAAACAGCGTCAGGGCGTTGCGAATGCGCGGACTGGCAGCCATCAAGGGATCCCCCAGGGTGCCGCCAGCCCCTGCCGGCGGTCATCGGAAGCCTTAACCCTGCCCGAAATGCCGGCTTTCCCGCAAGCCGGGGTTCCGGAAAAACGAAGGGCCGCCAAATGGCGGCCCCAAGTTACTGATTCTGTTGGGAATCAGTGGACGTCGCGCCAGTATTCCAGCTTCAGCAGGTAAGCGATGAAGGTGAAGAAGGCCAGAAACAGGATGACCCAGACGCCAATCGACTCGCGCTTGAGGGCCGCCGGCTCGGCCACGTACTGCAGGAAGGCGCTGATGTCGCGGGCGGTGCGGTCGAACTCTTCCGGGCTCTGGCGGCCGGGCGTGGCCAGCTCGAGCTTGCTCAGGTGCGAGGCGCCGTCATGGCCCTGGTCGTAGACCGGACGCTGGATGCCCTGCAGTTCCCAGAGCACGTTGGGCATCGAGGCACCCGGGAACACGGTGTTGTTCCAGCCCATCGGGCGGGCTTCGTCGATGTAGAAGCCCTTGAGGTAGCTGTAGATGTAGTCCGGGCCGCCCAGGCGGGCGCGGGAGATCAGGCTGAGGTCGGGCGCGGTGGCACCGAACCAGGCCTGGGCGTCCCCGACATTGATGCCGGTGCGGATGGTCTCGCCGATGGCGGCCTGCGGCGGCACCAGGTACTGCTCGACGAGCTCCGGAGGAAGGTCCAGGTCGCTGGCGATGCGCGAGTAGCGGTGCATCGACAGCGCGTGGCAGCCCGCGCAGTAGTTCATGAACAGGCCGGCGCCGCGCTGCAGCGACGCCTTGTCGCTCAGGTCGGTGCCCGAATGCTCCAGGGCCGGGCCCGGACCGGCGGCCAGGCCAAGCGCCGGCAGCAGGACCAGCAGGAAGGCGAAACAGCGCAGCTTAGTCATGCGAAGGCACCCGCTCGGGAACGGCCTTGGTCTGGCCCATGGCGGACCAGAAAGGCATGAGGATGAAGAAGGCGAAGTAGTAGGCGGTCAGGATCTGGGCCACCAGCTTCTGCAGGTTCGAACCCGACTGCGCGCCCAGCCAGCCCAGCACCACGAAGCTGATGCAGAACAGCGTGATCAGCACCTTGTGCAGCATCGGGCGGTAGCGGATGGAGCGCACCTTGCAGCGGTCCAGCCAGGGCAGCGCGAACAGGATCATGGTGGCGCCGCCCATGACGATCACGCCGAACAGCGGATGCGGAATGGCGCGCAGCATCGCGTAGAACGGGGTGAAGTACCACACCGGCTTGATGTGCGCCGGGGTGACCATCGGGTTGGCCTCGATGAAGTTGTCCCACTCCAGGAACCAGCCGCCCATCGTCGGCGCGAAGAACACGATGAACGCGAACAGCACCAGGAAGAAACCGGCGCCGAACAGGTCCTTGACCGTGTAATACGGGTGGAAGGCGATGCCGTCCCTGGGCTTGCCGGTGGCCGGGTCCTTGACCTTCTTGATGTCCACGCCATCGGGGTTGTTCGAGCCAACCTCGTGCAGCGCGCCCAGGTGCAGCACGACCAGCAGCAGCAGCACCAGCGGCAGCGCGATCACGTGCAGGGCGAAGAAGCGGTTGAGCGTGGCGTCGGCGACCAGGTAGTCACCGCGGATCCATTCGGTCAGCTCGGGGCCGATGAAGGGAATGGTGCCGAACAGGTTGATGATGACCTGCGCGCCCCAGTAGGACATCTGGCCCCAGGGCAGCACGTAGCCCATGAAGGCTTCGGCCATGAGTACCAGGAAGATGACCACGCCCAGCACCCAGACCAGTTCGCGCGGCTTCTGGTACGAACCGTAGATGAGGCCGCGGAACATGTGCAGGTACACCACCACGAAGAACAGCGAAGCGCCCGTGGAGTGCATGTAGCGGATGAGCCAGCCCCACTCGACGTCGCGCATGATGTACTCGACCGAAGCAAAGGCCTCGGTGGCGGACGGCTTGTAGTGCATCGTCAGGAAGATGCCGGTGACGATCTGGTTGACCAGCACCAGCATGGCCAGCGAGCCGAAGTAGTACCAGAGGTTGAAGTTTTTCGGAGCGTAGTACTCCGACATGTGCTTCTTGTACGCCGGCACCAGGCCCGGGGTGCGGTCGTTGAACCAGGTGACCACCCCGTCGATGCCGCGTGAGAACTTGCTGGCCATTTACGCAGCCTCCCCGGGGGCGACGCCAACCATGATGCGGTTTTCGTCGATGAAATAATAAGGCGGCACCTTGAGGTTCGACGGCGCCGGCACGCCCTGGAAGACGCGGCCGGCCAGGTCGAAGCGCGAGTTGTGGCAGGGGCAGTAGAAGCCGCCCTGCCATTCGCTGTCGAAGGGCTGCGGCTGCAGTTCCGGCACGTAGCTGGGCGAGCAGCCCAGGTGGGTGCAGATGCCGACGATGACCGCCACTTCGGGCTTGATCGAGCGGGCCGGGTTCTTGGCGAAGGCCGGGGTCTGGTCGGCGTTTTCCGAATCCGGGTCGCGCAGCTGGTCGTCGAGCGACGGCAGCGCCGCGAGCTGGGCGGGCGTGCGCTTGAAGATCCAGACCGGCTGGCCGCGCCACTGAACGATCATGCGCATGCCGGGCTCGAGCTCGATCTTGCTGATATCGACCTCGACCGGGGCGCCGGCCGTCTGGGCCCGGGCGCTGGGCTTCCAGGAACTGATGAACGGCACCGCGGCGAACCCGACGCCCACCGCGCCGACAACGGCGGTGCTGGCAGTCAGGAAGCGGCGACGCCCCGTGTTGACCCCTTGGTTAGCCATCCGGCTCTCCGAAACGTTTGCTAAGTGGCTGAAAAACGGCGACCTGCCCACTCGGGGCCGGCAAAGACGCGCAATTGTAGCGGACGGGGCGCGAGAGCGACAACGCCGGATGCGCGAGGGCCGGGACAGGCCCCGGCCCGGGGGCCTCAGTTGCCCGAAAGGGCGCCGCGGTAGCGGTCGGCCAGCTGGCCCACGCGCTGCACGTAGCGCTGGGTTTCGTCATAGGGCGGCACGCCGCCGTGGCGGTCGACCGCGCCTTCACCGGCGTTGTAACCCGCCGCGGCCAGGGTCAGGTCGCCGTCGTAGCGCTTGAGCAGCCAGGCCAGGTACTGCACGCCGCCGCGGATGTTCTGCTCGGGCTGGAACACGTCGGTGACGCCGAAGCGGCTGGCCGTGGCCGGGATCAGCTGCATCAGGCCCTGGGCGCCGGCATGCGAGACCGCATTGGGCCGGAAGGCCGATTCGGCATGGATGATCGCCCGGACCACGGCTTCTTCCACCCCGAACTCCTGGGCGGCGGCCTTCACCTCGTCCGAGTAGGCGTCCAGGTTCAGGCGCACGTTGCTGAAGTCCACGCCCGGCAGCAGGCCGCAGGCGTAGCAGGTCTCGACGTAGCTGAACAACATCTGGGCGCCGGTGCCCGGCTGGGGCACGTTGGTGTAGTGCACCACGCCGTCGCGTTCGTACTTGTAGACCGCGCCGCGGGTGACCCGCGCCCCGGACCCGGCGGCGGCCGGCGCCAGCGCCTGGCCGGCCGAGGCGGTCTGGAAGCGCACGGCGGCGCCCGGCTTGCCGCCCGAACCACCGCCGCCGGTCGCCGAAGGCGCCGGCGCCCGGGGCCGGGCGTCGGCCGCGGTATAGGTGGAAACGGCCTTGCAGCTGGAGCCGGCGATCTTCTTGCCCGTGTAGTTGGGCACGCCGTCCGCGCCGGTGCACCGGTACAGCGTGCCCGCCGTCGCCGGGGCGGCGATCAGCAGCAGCAGGCAGGCCAGCAGGGGGCGTCGGGGATCCATGGCCGCGAGGTTTACTCCTTGCCGGGGCAAATGCCAAGGGTTTTGGCGCCAGGGGCTACAATGGCGCCCCCCTCCGGAACGGATTAACCGCCGCCATGCCCGGAACTTCGCCTGCCAAAGGCAAGCTCTACATAAAAACCCACGGTTGCCAGATGAACGAGTACGACTCGGCCCGCATGGCCGACGTGCTTGCCGCCGAACACGGCCTGGAACTCACCAGTGACGAGGCCGAGGCCGACGTCATCCTGGTCAATACCTGCTCGATCCGCGAAAAGGCCCAGGAAAAGGTCTTCTCCCAGCTTGGACGGTGGAAACACCTCAAGAAGGACAAACCGGTGCTGATCGGGGTCGGCGGCTGCGTCGCCAGCCAGGAGGGCGACGCCATCCTCAAGCGCGCGCCCTACGTGGACCTGGTGTTCGGCCCGCAAACCCTGCACCGCCTGCCGGCCATGATCGACGCGCGCCGCGCCCAGGGCCGGGCCCAGGTGGACATCAGCTTCCCCGAGATCGAGAAGTTCGACCGTTTGCCCGAGCCGCGCGCGGAAGGGCCGACCGCCTTCGTCTCGATCATCGAGGGCTGCTCCAAGTACTGCTCGTTCTGCGTGGTGCCCTACACCCGCGGCGAAGAGGTCAGCCGGCCCTTCGACGACGTGCTGCTTGAATGCGCCCAGCTGGCCGCCCAGGGCGTGCGCGAGATCCACCTGCTGGGCCAGAACGTCAACGCCTACCGCGGCGCCACCGTCGATGGCGACCAGGCCGACCTGGCGCTGCTGGTCCGGGCCATCGCCCAGATCGAAGGCGTCGGCCGCATCCGCTACACCACCTCGCACCCGGTCGAGTTCACCGACGCGCTGATCGAGGCGCACCGCGACGTGCCGCAGCTGGCGTCCTTCCTGCACCTGCCGGTGCAGTCGGGCTCGGACCGCATCCTGGCGGCTATGAAACGTGGCCATACGGCGCTTGAGTACAAGGCGAAGATCCGCCGGCTGCGCGAGGCCTGCCCCGGCATCACGATCAGCTCCGACTTCATCGTCGGTTTCCCGGGCGAGAGCGATCGCGACTTCGAGGCGACGATGAAGCTCATCGACGACATCGGCTTCGACCAGAGTTTTTCCTTCGCCTATTCGCGCCGGCCGGGCACGCCCGCGGCCAACCTGCACGACGAGGTGCCCGCCGATGTCGCCAGCGCCCGCCTGCAGCGCCTGCAGGCCGCCATCAACGACAACGCCCGGCGCTACGCCGAAGCCATGGTGGGCACGGTGCAGCGCGTGCTGGTCGAGGGCCCCAGCGCCAAGGATCCGGACGAACTGACCGGCAAGACCGAAAACATGCGCAACGTGAACTTCGCCGGCGGCAAGCGCCTGGT
>NZ_CAXBJS010000098.1:0-10339 GCF_963976025.1 uncultured Arenimonas sp. | reverse complement strand
GGATCTTGCGCCAGGCGGAATAACCGCCGGTCTTGAGGTAGTTCTCGTAGGACCACGGCTTGTCGAAGTGCAGCGTCGTGTAGACGACGTTGTGCTCCTGCGGCGCCGGGCCTACCGGGCCGTAGCCCTCGGAATAGTGGGAATGGTGTGCCATGTCCTCAGATCACTCCAGTCCGTCGAGCAGCTTGTCCACCTGCTCGGTGGTCAGCTTCTCGTGGTAATGGCCGTCCACGACCATCATCGGGGCGCCGGCGCAGGCGGCCAGGCACTCTTCCTCGATCTTCAGGAAGATGCGGCCGTCCGGCGTGGACTCGCCGTGTTTGATGCCCAGCTTGCCTTCGCAGTGGCGCACGATGTCCTCGGCGCCATTGAGCCAGCAGCTGATGTTGGTGCAGATGGCGACCTTGTGCCGGCCGACCGGCTGCAGGTCGAACATCGAATAGAAGCTCGCGACCTCGTAGGCCCACACCGGCGGGATGTCGAGGTACTTGGCGGTGGCGGCGATCAGTTCGTCGCTGAGCCAGCCGCCGTTCTGTTCCTGCGTGGCCATCAGGCCCTGGATCACGGCCGAACGCTTGCGGTCGGGCGGGAACTTGGCGACCCAGTGGTCGATGTGCGCGCGCGTGGCGTCGGTCAGGGCGACCATGGGGTCGACATCCTGGCAGGCGGCGAAATTTCCGGTGGCTTTCATCGGTCAGGCAGTCCTTAGCGATCGATCTCGCCGAACACGACGTCGTAGGTGCCGATCATGGCGACGACGTCGGGCAGCATGTGGCCGCGCACGATCGCGTCCATGGACGAGAGATGGGCGAAACCCGGCGCGCGCAGCTTCAGGCGGAAAGGCTTGTTGGCGCCGTCGGAAACGATATAGGCGCCGAACTCGCCCTTCGGGGCTTCCACCGCGGCGTAGGCTTCGCCGGCCGGCACGGAATAGCCTTCGGTGAAGAGCTTGAAGTGGTGGATCAGCGCTTCCATGTCGTCCTTCATCTCGGCGCGGCGCGGCGGCGCGACCTTGAAGTTGCGCACCATCACCGGGCCGGGGTTGGCCCGCAGCCACTGCACGCACTGCTTGATGATGCGGTTGGACTGGCGCATTTCTTCCATGCGCACCAGGTAGCGGTCGTAGCAGTCGCCCTGCACG
The DNA here is from genome assembly GCF_963976025.1 of uncultured Arenimonas sp. Taxonomy (NCBI): domain Bacteria; kingdom Pseudomonadati; phylum Pseudomonadota; class Gammaproteobacteria; order Lysobacterales; family Lysobacteraceae; genus Arenimonas; species uncultured Arenimonas sp. The sequence continues at coordinate 9,198 of NZ_CAXBJS010000098.1, read as the reverse complement.
CCCACCGGGATGTCGAAATCGACCTTGTCGTAGGCGGCGTAGGGCTGTTTCTTGCGCAGGTCCCAGGCCAGGCCGGAACCACGCAGCATCGGGCCGGTCATGCCCCAGGCCAGGGCCTTCTCGACCGGCACCACGCCGATTCCGACGGTGCGCTGCTTCCAGATGCGGTTGTCGGTGAGCAGGGTTTCGTACTCGTCGACGCGGCGCGGGAAGTCGTCGGTGAAGGCGTCGAGGAAGTCGAGCATCGAGCCTTCGCGCCATTCGTTGACGCGCTTGAGTTCGCTGCCCTTGCGCCACGGCGATTCGCGGTACTTGGGCATGGCATCCGGCAGGTCGCGGGCGACGCCGCCGGGGCGGTAGTAGGTGGCGTGCATGCGCGCGCCCGACACCGCCTCGTAGCAGTCCATCAGCTCTTCGCGTTCGCGGAAGGCGTACAGGAACACCGCCATCGCGCCAAGATCGAGGCCGTTCGAGCCAACCCACATCAGGTGGTTCAGGATGCGGGTGATTTCGTCGAACATGGTGCGGATGTATTCGGCGCGCAGCGGCACGTCGATCTGCATCAGCTTTTCGATGGCGCGCACGTAGGCGTGCTCGTTGCACATCATCGAAACGTAGTCCAGGCGGTCCATGTAACCGATGGACTGGTTGTAGGGCTTGGACTCGGCCAGCTTTTCGGTACCGCGATGCAGCAGGCCGATGTGCGGGTCGGCGCGCTGAACCACTTCGCCGTCCATCTCCAGCACCAGGCGCAGCACGCCGTGCGCGGCCGGATGCTGGGGGCCGAAGTTGAGGGTGTAGTTGCGGATTTCCTGGGTCATGGCCGGTCAGTCCTTGCTCGGCTGCTCGGAAGCGGCCTGCTGCCAGCGCGAGTCTTCGCGCACCACGCGCGGCACGAGCACGCGCGGCTCGATCGAAACGGGTTCGTAGACCACGCGCTTGCGCTCGGCGTCGTAGCGGACCTCGACGTTGCCGATCAGCGGGAAGTCCTTGCGGAACGGATGGCCGACGAAACCGTAGTCGGTGAGGATGCGGCGCAGGTCCGGATGGCCTTCGAAGATGATGCCGAACAGGTCGAAGCACTCACGCTCGAACCAGTTCGCGACCGGCCAGACCTCGACCAGCGAGGGCACCACCGGCCGGCGGTTGTGGCGCACCGACTGCAGGTGCGCCACCGTGGCGAAGCGGCGCTCGGGGCCATTGCCGCGCGGGCGGTGTTCCCAGTCGAAGCGGCCCGGGCCGGCGGCGCCTTCGACGCCGCGAGAGAAACCTTCGGAGGACACGTCGTCGGTGTCCCACTCGTCGTCGCCGTAGCCCAGGTAGTCGACGCCGCACAGGTCGATCAGCTGCTCGAAGCCCAGCTCCGGGTCGTCGCGCAGGATGCGCGCCGCCGCGTCCCAGGCTTCGGGCATGATTTCGACCGTCGTTTCGCCCAGCGCCTCGTGCACGGACACAAGCTTGTCCTGCAGGCGCGCCTTGAGGCGCTCGATGAAGCTCGTGGTGGGTTCGACCATGGCGTCGGCTGGGTCCTTAGCGGGCGATGGTGTTGGTTCGGCGGATCTTCTTCTGCAGCTGCAGGATGCCGTAGATAAGCGCTTCCGCAGTCGGCGGGCAGCCCGGCACGTACACGTCCACCGGCACCACGCGGTCGCAGCCGCGCACCACCGAATACGAATAGTGGTAGTAGCCGCCGCCGTTGGCGCAGCTGCCCATCGAGATGACCCACTTGGGCTCGGGCATCTGGTCGTAGACCTTGCGCAGCGCCGGGGCCATCTTGTTGACCAGGGTGCCGGCGACGATCATGACGTCGGACTGGCGCGGCGACGGGCGGAAGATGACGCCGTAGCGGTCGAGGTCCAGGCGCGAGGCGCCGGCGTGCATCATCTCGACCGCGCAGCAGGCCAGGCCGAAGGTCATCGGCCACATCGAACCGGTGCGCGCCCAGTTGACCAGGGTGTCCACGGACGTGGTGACGAATCCCCGCTCGAGCAGCGGGTTGTCGCCTTCGGGACGCAGGATGTCGTCAACCCGCCCTTCCGGGATCGGGTTGTGCATCACGTTCGAAACGGACTGGATCACTCCCATTCGAGCGCTCCCTTCTTCCAGACGTAAACGAAGCCAAGCACCAGCAGGCCGATGAAGATGCCCATCTCGGTGAGGCCGACGATGCCGAGGTTGCGGAAGTTGACCGCCCACGGGAAGACGAACGCGATTTCCAGGTCGAAGATGATGAACTGGATGGCGATCAGGTAATAACGCACGTCGAACTGCATGCGCGCGTCTTCGAAGGCTTCGAAGCCGCACTCGTAGGGCGACAGTTTCTCGGCGTCAGGGCGCTTGGGGCCCAGGGCCCAGCCGGCGATCAGCAGGACGATGCCCAGGCCGGTCGAGACGAACAGAAACAGAAGGATCGGCAGATATTCGCCCAGCACGCGCGCTTCCTCACCTTGGCGCCCTTGGGCGCGTCAGGGCCGCCGCTCCAGTCATGTGCCGGGCGGCAGCCCGTTGTTCAATTGGTGCCCAAGAGGGGACTCGAACCCCTACGACTCTCGTCGCTACCACCTCAAGGTAGTGCGTCTACCAATTCCGCCACCTGGGCAGGTGTGCCTTCGCTCCGGCGACCGGATCGAAGGCCGAAGATTGTACCAGCGGATCAGTCGCCGCGGGTGTTTTCCGCGTCATCACCGGCCACCGGCTCGGCGGCTTCGGCTTCAGCCGGCGCGGCGTCCGCGGCGGCCGGAACGTCGGCAGCCGCCGGAGCGGCGTCGCTGGCCGCCGGCACCGAAGCGTCGGGCGGCAGGTCGCTGGCGGGAACTTCGCTGGCCGGCAGTTCGCCCGCCGGTGCCGGCGCGGCCGGGACGTCGGACATGGCGCCGATGTCTTCCATCGGTTCGGCCGTCGGACGACCGCCGTGGGTGGCATACCACGCCATGCCCAGGCTCAGGCCGAAGAAGACCACGGCCAGCCATTTGGTGGCGGTGGACAGGAAATTGGCCGATCCGCGCGCACCGAAGACGGTGGCCGACGCGCCCGCGCCGAAGCCCGAGCCCGCGGCGGCGCCGGAGCCGCGCTGCATGAGGATGAGCACGATCATGGCGATCGCGACCAGCACGTAGATGACACTGACGATGGTGAGCAGCATGTTCTTCCGTTACCTCGCCGCCGCGGCGGCGATTGCCAGGAAATCCTGGGCCACGAGGGACGCGCCCCCGATCAGGCCGCCATCGACGTCGGGCTGCGAGAACAGCTCGGCCGCGTTGGCGGGCTTGACGCTGCCGCCATAAAGGATGGGCAGCGAGCCGGCGATTCTAGCATCGTGGGCCGCCAGTTCGCCACGGATGAAGGCGTGGACCTCCTGGGCCTGCTCCTTGGAGGCCGTGCGGCCGGTGCCAATGGCCCAGACCGGCTCGTAGGCCAGCACGGCGCCCTCGAAAGCGGCGATGCCGGCCAGCTCGACCACCGGGCCCAGCTGTTTCTCCAGCGCGTACTCGGTGTGGCCGGCCTCGCGCTGGTTCAGGGTTTCGCCCACGCACAGCACCGGCACCAGGCCGGCCTTGCGGGCGGCGACGAACTTTTCCGCCACGTCCTGCGGGCTTTCACCGTGGTACTGGCGGCGCTCGGAGTGGCCCACCAGCACGTAGCGGGCGCCAACATCACGCAGCATGGCGCCGGAAATTTCGCCGGTGTAGGCGCCCTGCTCGTTCACGCCCAGGTCCTGGGCGCCGAAAACCAGGCCTTTATCGCCGTACTGCGTGGCCAGTTCGCCCAGGTAGGGCACGGGCGGCATCACCACCAGCTCGACGCCCGGGGCCCGCGGCGCGGCCACCACCGCGTCAAGCAGTTCCCTGGCGAAGCTGCGGCTGCCATTCAATTTCCAGTTGCCGGCGACGATCCTGGGGCGCATGCGCAATCTCCTGCGGACAAGACCGCCAGTTTAGCGCGCCCGGTCAGGGGCTGACGATGTCCCCGTGCATGGGCGCCAGCCGCGCCAGCAGCCGGTTCTGGGCCGCGCGCGGGATGCCGCGGGCGTCCATCGCGTCCACCAGGTCCTCGACCAGGGCGTTGAAGTCGGCCTCGGTGATGCCCAGCCCGGCGTGGGACTGAGCCATGTCGCGACCGGTGTAGGTGCAGGGGCCGCCCAGCTCCACGCAGAACTGTTCGACCAGGCGGTCGTTGAGGTTCACCAGGTCGGTTTCGGCAAATTGGGCGTTGATGCGCGGATCTTCGAGCAGGCGCACCAGGAACTCCTCGACCAGGGCCTCGACCCCGGCCTGGCCGCCGAACTGCTGGTAAAGCCCGGCCCGCGGCGGATTGGCGGCGCAGGCGGCCAGCAGCCCGGCCAGGGCCAGGGCGGTCAGCAGGCGCGCTCGCTTGGCCATGGCTTGCACCTCAGTAGCTCAGCTGCAGGGAAAGATAGGCGCCGCGCTGGCCGTCCAGGGTGGCGATGCTGCCCAGGTCGGCCCAGGCGGCGACCACGGCGACGTGTTTGTTCGGGAACCAGGCTACGAAGGCGTCCATCCAGGCGTCTTCGCCGGCGAATCCCAGGTTGTCGGGTTTCTGGCGGTATTCCACGCCGACCACCCAGCGCGGGTCCAGCACCAGCGCGGCGCTGCCTTCGAACACCAGGGACCGGCCGCCGTCGCGGTCGCCGCCGTGGCCCAGCAGCCCCATCTGGTTGGCGCGGGTCGAACGCAGGGTGCCGTTGAGCAGCAGCTGGCGCCCGCCCGGGCCGGCCAGGAACAGCTTGCTGGCGCTCAGGTAGACATCGGTGCCCTGGTCGTCGCGGGCACCGATGGCCAGCGGCAGGGCGCCGTCGCGCAGGCGCTTGTGCTGCACGCCCAGGCTGATCTGCGGCCAGGCCGTGTAGACCAGGTCGCCGCCCAGGCGCACTTTGGCGCCGAAGATGTCCTGTTCGAGCGCGTTCCAGGGCAGCGAAAGCCGGCGCTGCAGTTCGCCCAGGTCGAAACGCTGGCGGGCCAGCGACAGCTCCAGCCGGTTTCGGAAGGTGTAGGCCACGCCGTAGGCGTCGAGCGCGTAATCGCCGGTGTCCACGCGGGTGGCGAAGGCCGTGCCGCCGTCCTGGTCCTTCGTGCCGTACCCGGCCAGCACGGCCCAGGGCACGATGCCGCCGCCGGCCGAACCTTCCAACTGGCTGGCGCCGCCGGTGGCCAGCAGGCGGCCGTCGCGGGCCAGTGCGCCGGCCGGCAGGGCCATGGCGAGCGCCATCAAGGCCAGCAGGGACTTCATGCCCTGGCCTCCGAATATCGCCGGCACCATTCCAGCAGCGGTCCCGCCTCCAGCGGCGGGCTGAAGAAATAACCCTGCACCATGTCGCAGCGGTAACGCTGCAGCAGGCCCAGGCTGACGTCGGTTTCCACGCCCTCGGCGATCACCTTCAGGCCCATGTTGTGGCCCAGTTCGATGGTCGAACGCACGATCACCGCGTCGTCGCTTTCTTCGGTCATCTGCATCACGAAACTCTTGTCGATCTTGAGTTCGTCCACCGGCATGCGCTTGAGCTGGGCCAGCGAGGAATAGCCGGTGCCGAAGTCGTCGATCGACAACCGCACGCCGCTCGCGCGCAGGCGGTGCAGCATGCGGATGGCGTATTCGACGTCGCGCATCAGCGCGCCTTCGGTGACCTCCAGGATCAGCCGCGGCGGCGGCACCTGGTGCTGGCGCAGGCAGCTCTGGACGAAGTCGGGCAGGTCGGCGTCCATCAGGTCCATGGCCGAAAGATTCACCGCCACGCCAAGGTCCACGCCCTGGGCGCGCCAGCGGGCGTTCTGGGCCAGGGCCGTGTCGAGCACGAAGCGGGTTATTTCCTGCACGAACCCCGAACGTTCGGCCAGCGGGATGAACTCCTCCGGCGACACCGGGCCCAGCGCGTGGTGGGTCCAGCGCAGCAGGGCTTCGACGTGCGCGACCTTGCGCGTGGCCAGGTCCACCTTGGGCTGGAAGCGAAGGCTCAGCTGGTCGCGGGTGATCGACTGGCGCAGATCACCGACCAGGGCCAGCTGGCGCAGGTGCACTTCGTCCCTGCCCTCGCGGTAAACGGCCACGCCGCTGCGGTTCTCCTTGGCGTCGTAGAGCGCGATGTCGGCCCGGCGCAGCAGGGTCTGGGCGTCGTTGCCGTGTTCGGGGTGCAGGGCCAGGCCCAGGCTGGCGTCGAGGTTGATGCGGGTGCTGGGCAGGTCCAGCGGCTTGCGCAGCTGGTCGAGCAGCACGCGTGCGCGGGCCTCGGCGAAATCGGCGTCGACGTCGTGCATCAGCACCATGAATTCATCGCCGCCCAGGCGCGCAACCAGGTCACCGGGGCGTACGGCCTGGCGCAGGCGCTTGCCAACTTCTTCCAGCACCTGGTCGCCGAAACCGTGGCCGAGCGTGTCGTTGATTTCCTTGAACCGGTCCAGGTCCAGCATCAGCACCGCCGCCCGGCCGGAGCCCAGGGCTTCGTCGAGGCGCTGGCGCGCCAGGCTGCGGTTGGGCAGGCCGGTCAGGGCGTCGTGGTGGGCCTGGTGCAGGATGCGCTGCTCGCGCGCGGCGATGCCCTGCTGCATGTGGCCGAAGGCCGAGGCCAGCCGGCCGATTTCGTCCTGGCCGCGCACCACGATCGGCTGGCTGTAGTCGCCGTCCTGGACACGCTGGGCGGCTTCGGCCAGCTCGACCACCGGCCGGCTGATGCCGCGGCCAAGGAAACCCGCGACCAGCAGGGCCAGCGTGGCCGCCAATCCCGACAGCCACAGGATGCGGGTCTTGAGCGATGCATACGGCGCCATCGCCTGGTCCAGCGACCCCTGCAGCAGCACCCGCACGGGCGGCTCGCCGCTGCCCGACATCGCCAGCGGCAGCACGAACCAGTGTTCCTCGCCCAGGGCGACGTCGCGCACCGCTTCGCCGGTGGGCAGCTGGCCGGGCGGCAGACGGGCCAGGGCGGCCCGCGCCGGCCCGGGCAGGCTGCTGGCGAACACGTCCAGGCCGCCGGCCCCGGCGCGCGCGAAGCTGGCGTCCAGGCCGGTCAGCGCGCGGAAATCACTGGCGTAGTCCGAATCAACGGCCGTGCCGATGCCCACCCAGCCGATGCGGTTCGGGGCCATCACCGGGATAAGGGCCATCTGGTAGAGGCGGCCGTCCACGGGCAGCACGGTCAGCGAAAACCCTTCGGCTTCGGCGCTTGCCACGGCGACGGCGAGCGACTGGCCTTGCCAGCCCGGCGATTCGCCCTGCAGACCGGCCAGCCAGCGGCCGTCGGGGCCCAGCATCACCGCCGCGTCGGCGCCGACGCGGCTGGCGTGGTTGCGCAGGGCCGATTCCACGGTGGCCGGGTCGCCGCTGGCGACGGCGGCCTTCAAACCGAAGTCGTCGGCCAGCACCAGCGCGGTTTCCAGCAGCTGTTCGCCGCGGGCTTCGTGGAAACGACGCCAGACGCGTTCGCCCACCGCCAGGTCATCGGAAAGCTGGGCCCGCACGCTGCGGTCGGTGGCCAGGTGCACGACGGCGAACGTCGCCAGCTGCGCGGCCAGGACCAGGCCGATCAGCAGCGCGACGATGCGGCCGTGCAGGCGCAGCTGCATCAGTCGTCCTTGCGCAGGCTGCGCAGGCGGTCCTGCAGGGCGCGCAGGCGATCACTGCCGCGGCGTTCGGGCGGCGGCGGGCCGAGTCCCAGGGCCAGCGAAACCTGCGCGCCGGGTACCGTCACCGGCTGCTGCAGCGGCTCGCCGGCCAGACGCGGATGCCAGGTCTGCAGCCGGTAATCGCCATCGGGCACCTGCAGGCGAACCACGCCGTCGGCGCCGCTGCGGGCGTGGTGCGGGGTATCGAGCACGACGATCCAGCCGATCATCCAGTCGTGGATGTTGCAGCCGACCACCACCACGCCCGGCTGCGAGAACACCACCGGCTCGGGCGGCGTGCCCGAATACAGCGGCAGCTCGAAAGGTTTGGCCGGCGAGAAGGAATAGACCTGGTGGCGCACGGTGTCGCTGTTCGGGAAGCTGACCGCGGTGCCGGCCTCGATGACCAGCACGCCCGGCTCGAAAGCGGTGTTGCGCTGGTCCATGACCGCCCTGCCCGGCACCGGGTCGGCCGCGCCATGCAGGCTGACCACGGCGCCTTCCAGCGGTGCGCCGTCGGCCATCACCTGCACCTGCAGTTCACCCGCCGTCGTTTGCGCTGCCCACGCGAAAGCGACCGCGAACACGGCCGTGGCCAGGCGCGTGCGCGCCGTCCTACCAATGATCATGCGGCCCCCTGTGGCCCTTCGCCTTTGGCGTACGGCCACGATTACCGCGCAGGCGGGGTGATAATGGCGCGAAACCACCCGGAGCCAAGCCCATGTCGTCATCCCTGCCCCACGCCCTGGTCACGGGCGCCTCCAGCGGCATCGGTGCCGATATCGCCCGCGAATATGCCCGCCGCGGAAAACCGCTGGTGCTGACCGCGCGGCGGGTCGAACGGCTCGAGGCGCTGGCGGCGGAGCTGTCGGCGCAGGTGCCCTGCGTGGTGCTGGCCGCGGACCTGGCCGACCCGGCGGCGCCCGCGTCGTTGTTCGAACAGACCCAGGCCCGGGGCATCTTCGTGGACACGCTGGTCAACAACGCCGGTTTCGGCGTGCCCGGACGCTACCTCAGCGTGGACTGGAAAACCCACGCCGATTCGATCCAGGTCCTGATGACGGCGGTGGCGCACCTGAGCCACCTCTACCTGCCGGCAATGGAAGCGGCCGGGCGCGGCCGGATCCTCAACGTCGCTTCGCTGGCCGGCCTGGTGCCTTCGTCGGCCGGGCATACGCTCTACGGCGCCAGCAAGGCCTGGCTGATCCGCTTTTCGGAAACGCTGGACCAGGAGTCGCGCAGCCGCGGCGTTTACGTCACGGCGCTGTGCCCGGGCATGACCTACACCGAGTTCCACGACGTCAACGGCATGCGCGACAAGGTTTCCAAACTGCCAAAGGGCATCTGGCTGACCAGCGCGGAAGTCGCCCGCCAGGGCGTGGATGCGGTGGAATCAGGCCGCGCCCGCATCGTCACCGGCCGCTCGAACAAGCTTATCGCCGGCCTGTCGAAGTACCTGCCCGACCGCCTGGCCCGCGCCCTGCTGGCTGCAAAAGCCAAAGACTTCCGCGACGCCGAATAGCCCAGCCCTGTAGGAGCGCCTTCAGGCGCGAATCCCTTCTTTGCCAAAGGCAAAGTCAAAAGA
>NZ_CAXBJS010000097.1:0-10370 GCF_963976025.1 uncultured Arenimonas sp. | reverse complement strand
CGGAAACCTTCATTGCCAACGCCAATGCCGCCAACATCCCGATGGACGTGCTGCACCGCGTGGCCTCGATGGCCAGCGGCGGCATGGACACCCTGCCCCACAACGGCGCCGTGATCACCCTGCTGGCGGTCACCGGCCTGACCCACCGGCAGGCCTACAAGGACATCTTCGCCATCACGATCATCAAGACACTGGCGGTGTTCTTCATCATCGGCGTGTTCTACGCGACCGGGTGGGTGTAACGCCGGGTGGCATCAAGGCGGCGACGCCAGGCTCAGCCGCACGCCTTCCTGGGTCTCCGTCCGCGAAAGCGTCCAGCCAAAGCGTGCCAGCAGCCGCTCTGACAGCAACAGGCCCAGCCCGAAGCCGGACGGGCCGGGAGGCCCGGAACTGGGTGCCCGCGGGTTCTGCATCATCAGCCCGGCCGTCGTGGCTTCGATGCTGATCCGGCCCGGGCCGCCGTGCTGGATGGCGTTGAGCAAACCGTTGGCGACAACGGTCTCGGCGACTTCCTCCGGCAAGGCCCACTGCAGGCCTTCCGGGGCGTCCACGGCCAGTGTTTGCCCGCGTGCCCGCGCGAGCGTCGCGAATTCGTCGACCAGGCCAGCCAGCAGCGGGCCGGCGGCGCAGCGCGCATCCGCAGGCGGCTCCGCATCGCTGCCGAGCCAAAGCACGCTGTGGCTCGCCCGCAGCAGCCGGTTCTGGGCACGCAGCAACCTTCTCCAGGCTTCCTCGTTGTCGCGGTCGTCCTGAAGCAGGGCCAGGCTGGTGCGGGCAGACTGCAGCGGCGTGCGAAGCTCATGCCCGAGGAAGGCCAGGGTTTCCCGCTCGACGGCGAGCGCGTGCAGGCGCGCCTTCCAGGAGTCGGCCGCCCAAAGCGCCAACTGGCTGAACTCTTCAATCTTTTCGCGTTCGGCAAAGGCCTGCAGGGACTCCGGATCCGGACTGCCGCCGATATGTTCGATCAGGCCGCGCGCGCGCCGCGCGATGCGCGCAACAAGCCAGCGGGACAGCAGCCAGGCCAGGAAAGCCAGCGCGACCGCCATGGCAAGCAGCCAGGGCCAGGCACCCGCCAGGGCCTGGTTCACCCGCAGCTGGTCGCTGACGTCGTAGACCAGCAGGTAGTCCTCGCCTGCCGGGCTGCGGCCGAGCAACACGTGAACGTAGCGGCCATCGGCGAGCCGGAATTCATCAATGGCGCCGGGTCGCCGGCCCTGCATGGGCCGCGCCAGCCCGTCCGGTGCCTGCGACAGGGCATGCAAAGCGAAACGTTCCGGCAGGCGCGCGGACTCCAGGCGCACGATGCCACCGGCGACGCCGCTGAGCCGATCGTCGATGAATTCGTCCTCGAGGATAAACAGAAGCAGCAGCGCCATTGCTGCGAAGGCCGTCGCCAGCGCAAGCGCGAAGGCGATCCACTGCCGTGCCAGAACCTGCCGCAGGCTGCGCTTGCCGTTCACGGATCCACCCCGAAGCGATAACCAATGCCGCGCACGGTGCTGATGGGCGCTTCGCCAAAACGTTCAAGCATCGCCTGGCGCAGCTGGTAAACGTGGGCGCGCAGGGGATCACTCTCCGGCGCCTCGTCCCCCCAAAGCCCTTCCCGGAGCGCCTGTTTGCCGACGCTGCGCGGATACGCCTGCATCAGCCTGCGCAGGATGGCCAGGCCGGCCGCGTGCAGCTGCAGGTCCCGGCCCGCATGGCTCAGCAGTCCGCTGTGCAGGTCCAGGACGTAGCCGCCGGCTTCCAGCGACAGCCCGGACGGGCTTGTGACATGCGCGCAGATCGCCTGGATGCGCGCGAGCAGTTCGGCCGGTGCGAATGGCTTGACCATGTAGTCCACCGCACCCGCGGCGAACCCATCGAGTTTGTCCTGCAGCGCCCCGCGGGCGGTGAGGAAGATCGCCGGAGTCGCCAGCCCGTGCGCGTGCTTGAGTTCGCGGCACAGGGTGATGCCATCCTGTCCTGGCAGGTTGACGTCGAGCACCAGGATGTCGAAGAGCGTCCTGCTGACCTGCGCGTGAGCCTCGGACGCGCTACCGGCGTAATCCACCAGAAGCCCCCTGGCTTCCAGGTAGTCGCCGATGCCGGCGGCGACGTCCAGGTCATCTTCAACCAGCAGCACCCGGATCGGCCCCGGCGGCACCATGGTGGGCTCCTCTGTTCGCGGCAATATGATGTCTTAAATCCTGGCCAGCCGCTGCAGCTCCCAGGCTTCGCTCAGGTTCCCCTGCATTGCCGCGACCAGGGCATGCATCAGCAGCAGCAGCTTGTCGGCCCGCGGGCCGGCCAGCTTGCGGTCCACGGCCTTTTCCAGGCCTTCCGCATGGTACGTCGCCAGCAGCTCCACGCTGACTTCTTCGGTCGTGGTGCGGCGGGCCACCGGCTCATGACCCAGGGCGCGCACCATCGCCTCGGCCACCGTCCAGGTGGACCAGGGGTTCTGGCCGGTGACAAGGCGGCCATCGACCACCGTGTTGTCCAGGTACATCGGGCCTTCCACGAAGCCGGCCGACTGCTGCGCCAGCGATTCCTGCAGCATGAAGGGAAACACCGCGCGCGCCTCCTTGATCAGGAACAATTCCTCGGCATTGCTGAAGCCGGTGACCCGGCGGCCCTGCAGCAGCGGGCTTCCGTCGGCGAGCGTGATGTCCAGAAGCGCCGCGGGCCCGTGGCAGACGGCGCCGACAACCCCGCGCGGCGCGATGTCGCGCACGATCCGGGCGATATCGGCATTGCCGGGGAAGTCGAACATCGCGCCCTTGCCGCCGACGAAATACACCGCGTCGTATTTCGAAGGGTCCACCTCCGCCAGCGGGATCGTATCGGCCAGCTTGGACCGGACCGCGGGATCGTTGAGAAAGGCGTAGTCGGCATCGACCAGGCCGTCATCCAGCGTTTGCGGTGGCGTACCGCCCCGGGGGCTGGCCAGGTCCACTTCATAACCGTTGGCCGTGAACACCCAGTAGGCGCGCGAGATTTCGGTGAGTTCGTAGCCGCCCTGGCGCCGGTCCTGGTCGAAGCGCGCCGTGCTGCTCAGCACGGCCAGCACGCGCCCTCGTTGCTCGCGAACCCCTTCGCGGACGAAGTCCAGGTCCGCTGCCGTGGCAGCCGGATTGCCCCGCGTCTCGGCCTCCAGGTCGAGGCTTTCATAATACGCCCAGCCGGAAAGTACCAACGCCAGGAAAAGGCCAAGAACGACGCCGGCCGTCCAACCAATGATTTTCCACATGCTCGTGCTCCTGTTTCCCGTCACCGGGGTGACTGTTGGAATGCACGATGCCGGGTCTTGGTAAAACCAGGGTCAAACCGCGGCCAGCGATCGGCCATGAGGTGGCCAGGTTCACGGCTTTCTGCGTATCCTTCCCATGAGTCACTCGATTTCAAACAGGGGAAATCCATGCGCCAGAATCGTTTGCCGTCCGGCCGCCGCGCCGGGCTGTGCCTTGCCGCCTTGCTTGTCCTGCCCGCGACCGCCGCCGCCCAGTGGTTCCCGCCGCCGCCGCCCGCCGGGCCGCCGGATCCGGACACCTTCTATGCCTGCACGCAGAACTCGGACAGCCTGCTGGTCCTGAGCATCAAGAAGGGCGCCTTCGTGAACTGCCGCTTCGGCACCACGGCGGTTTCCTGGAATTCGCGCGGCCCGCAGGGTGAGGCCGGCCCGGAAGGCCCGATGGGTCCGGCCGGTGCCACCGGCGCCACGGGCGCGACCGGTCCGATGGGCCCCATGGGTCCGATGGGTATTCCCGGCCCGATGGGTGCCCCGGGCCCGATGGGTCCCATGGGCCCGATGGGCATTCCCGGCACGCCCGGTGCACCCGGCCCCATCGGTCCGATGGGCCCCCAGGGTGCGGACGGTGCCACGGGCGCCACGGGCGCCACCGGTGCCACGGGCGCCACCGGCCCGGCAGGGCCTACCGGTGCAACCGGACCGATGGGACCCCAGGGCCCTGCCGGCCCGGCCACCCCGGACCTGCGGTTTGGACTCAACACCAACCGGGCCGCGAATGGCCGGGAATACGACTGCGTGCTGGGCGAAGTGATGCTGACCGCGGCCGGCGTCGCGCCTGGCATCAGGGCGGAAGGCCAGCTGCTGTCGATCGCCTCCAACACCGCGCTTTTCTCGCTGCTGGGCACGAACTTCGGCGGTGACGGCCGCACCACGTTCGCGCTGCCGGACCTGCGGGACGCGGCGCCGAACGGGCTGACGTATTACATCTGCACGCAGGGCATCTTCCCCTCGCGCCTTTAAGCGGCCGCAAGCCGCACGCAACCGATGCAAGAACCGTCCCCGTGGCTCCGGCCACGGGGACGTTTTTTTCAGTCGCTTATTTCCGTGCCCTGCGAGCTCCATACCTGCCAGCGCCCGCCGCGTTCGATCCAGGTGTCGATGTAGCGCACCTTGCGGTTGAAGGCCTGGCCTTTGTCGTCCGTGCCGGCGTAGTGGTAGATGCCGCTGACGCGGGCCACGTCGCCTTCGACCTGCACCATGACGTCTGTGCTGTCGGCCTGCGTGACCTTGTACTTGCCGACGTCGGCCACGGCTTCCTTCTTGCCCTGCATCGCGCCGTTCCGACTGCCGATGCCGATGTAATCTCCGGCCAGGTTGCGCTCGAACCAGGCCTTGTCGCCGCTCATGTCGGCCTGGTTCCACTCCAGGTCCAGGTAGGTCACCACGCCCGCGTCGTTCAGCGGGTGGCCGGCATTGGCCAGCACGCGCCACTTGCCGCCTTCGCGCACCAGGTGGTGGATGCTGCGCGCGTACCAGGTGCCCGATTCTCCGCCGTCCTCCCAGGTGCCGGTGTTGCGGTGGGTGATGACCGCGGTATCGCCCTGGCAGTGGATGGCATAGAAGTCATGTTTGATCGGCGGCTGGTCGGCACCGCCCGCGGACGCCGACGCGATGGCGGCCTGCTTGTCCTGCGGGGCGCCCGGCGTGAGGTCGTGGAAGTGATCACTGTAGATGTCGGCGAGCGCCTTCTTGTCGCCCTTGCGCGCGACTTCGCCCCAGTTCCTGTCCAGGGCTTCGAGCTCGGCTTTTTGCGCCGCCGTGCAGGCGGCTTGTGCTTGTCCGGCGAAGGCCAGTGCAAGGCTGGCCACGATGATGCGCTTATCCATGAATCCCCCTCCCTGCGGGGACGGAATGCCCCGCTGCGAGCCACGCTACGCCGGTACTGCAGCAGCCACAATGCCGCTTTCCGCGCTTCCGGATGAAACGCGGAAACCACTTACAATCGGACTTTCATCGGCAAACCCGGTGTGTTCAACGTGAAAACCGGATTCAAAGGCAACAAGCAGTTCCTGCCCTCCAAACCCTGCGCCCGCTGCGGGCGGGAGATGACGTGGCGCAAGGCCTGGGCAAGGAACTGGCAGGCGGTGCGCTACTGCTCCGACGCCTGTCGCTCCGGGAAGCACGGACGGCCGCCAACGGGGAGCCAGGCCGACGGAAGCGGCTGAGGCCCGGGTGGCCTTCAGGGTTTGGGGATGCGAACCGTCTTGCTGATCATCAGCGAACCCGACACCGCGAACAGCAGCACCAGCGGATGCAGCTGCCAGCCCAGCAGGTGAATGCGCCCGAACCACAGGTTTTCGCCGATGCTGCCCTGCCAGGCGGCGACGGCCATCAGCCCGACCAGCACGACGCTGGTGGGAATGGGCGTGCCCTCGAAGAAGCGCACCTTGGCGGCGCCTTCGGACAGCGCTTCGGCGGTGACATTGAAACGTGCCAGCCGGCTGACGCCGCAGCCGACGAAATACGACAGCACCAGCCAGTCCCAGCCGCCCTGCATGCCGCAGGCGTAGGCCAGCGCGGCGGGCGCGACACCAAAGGAAATGACGTCGGACAGCGAATCGAGTTCACGCCCCAGCAGCGAAGCGCCGTGCCGCTGCCGCGCCACCCAGCCATCGAGCGCATCGAACACGAACGCCAGCGGCACCAGCGCCATGCCCCACAGCAGGTCGCCCACCCGGCCGTCCTGCAGGAAGCGCATGGCCGCGAAGATCGCGCCGGTGCCGCAGAAGGCGTTGGCCAGCGTGAACCAGTCGGCCAGGTGGAAGTCGCGGATCATCGAAAAATGGCGTTTCATGGCATGCATCCCTGGGTACTGCCCGGGCCCCCGAGCAATTCGACCCTATCGATGAGCGACCAGGTCCGCAAGGCATCGGAGAGCGGCCAGCTTTCGCGGAATTGCACGTCCAGCTGGATTCGCGAAAGCAGGCCATCTTCGATCGTGCGATACAGGATGCCTGCGCCCTGTCGTTCCGGCGGAGCGTACTCGCAGGTCAGGCAGGCACCGGCCAGGCGCTGGAGCGGCAGGAAGTCGGACGCGCCGCCGAAGTGGTCCTGTTCAGCCGCCAGCCACAGCGCTGAACCCTGCTCGTCGTAAACGTAGGCTGCATGGAATTCGTAGCCGGCCCAGGCCTGGATGCTGTAGCCGCTGCCTGCGCGTGCCGGATTGAACCAGTGCGAGCTGATGTCCACGGCGCTTCCCGACAGCGACGGGCAGCCGCGACCCAGCGAAGAATAGATTTCCGAACCGGTTTCGCCCTGCAGCGTGTAAGTGAACGAAAACGTGTCCAGCCCCATCGGCGTGACAGTGGCCCGTCCTACCGGCGTCGGCGTGGACTTCTCCGCGTGGCGCGCCTGGCGGTAGATCGCGCTGTGCCATATCCCGTCGACCCCCGGCTGCGGCGCCTGCAGGTAGTACCAGGTCGGCCGCCCCGTCACGGCTTCGTAGGTGTACAGCAGGCCAACCCGCTCGCCACCCGCCGGGTACAGCACCAGGCCCGAGCCAGGACGGGCGACGTTGAAGTAGCTACCCGGCCGTACTACCGGCGCCACAGCCTCGACGTCGGCCTGCAGCTCGATCGTGGCGCGCTGCCCGCCCGGATTGGCGGGCACCACGTACCATCGGCCGGGTGAAAGGTCGGCGCCTTCGACACGAACGTGCTGCTCGCCAGCGGGTCCACTCGAGCGCACGGCCTCGTCCCCCGCCGTGGGCGCCGGGGCGATGAGCGATGCCGAGGGGTCCTCGTTGCCGGGATGGCGAACGAGGTGGAAACGCAGGTCAGGTTCGCTGCGCGAGCGCACGTCGAGGCGGGTTGCACCTTCGGGTACGTCGATGAAGATCCTGTCCAGGGTTTGCCCCGGGGCCAGGCCGAAAGTCCGGGGTTCCCCGGCAAACAGCGGCAGGCCCATCCTGTCGTTCGAACCAAGCAGCCAGACCGGGATCGGATCGAGCGGCGTGTCGGCGTCCGTCCAGACCTGCACGAAGCCCATTCGCCGTTCGCCGTCGACGTAAGTGGCGTCTTGCCAGGCCGCCGTCACCCGCAGCGGGGACCCCGCCGCCAGCTGCGCCGGACCGCTGGCGACCAGGCTGCCGTCCGAAAGTCCGATCGGCGCGATGTAGAGATCCACCTCCAGAGCGGCCAGGTCCTGGGACCGCGTATGGCCGGCGACCCAGACCACCACGGGCTGCGACGTGACACGCACGACGGTTTCGCAGAAAGCAACCCTGCCCCAGTCTCCGTAGCCGCGGCATCGGACTTCGTCCCGGGAAGGCCGGCCGTCCCCGTCCAGGTCCACGCCGACGTAGGCATCGCTGCTCCGCTCCCTGGTGAGCGTGGCGTCCAGCACGATCCGGTATTCGATGGGACGACCATCGGGGGCTGGCGAAAGCGTGCGCGTCACCCATGTCAGTTCGGAATCGGCATTCCATGGATCCTGGGGCGTGTGATCGGGCGGCAGATCCATCGAGAGCCGCTCCGGCGCGACCAGCGGCGATGTCAGGTACGTCACGCCGGCCAGTTCAGGCAGGTTCTCGATGCCGATGACCTCGTAGCCGCTGCGGTCGATCCGCCACACGTTGAGCGCGGTGCGCGGCTTGACGTCGATGCGCACCCGCGCCTGCGAACACACGCCCGATGGCCCGCACACGGCGTAGAGGAAGTGGTCGCGACCGCTGAAGCCCGGCTCTGGCCGGTAGAAGTAACGCCCCAGCCGGTGGCCATCCTCCTGCCAGAACGCCTCGAACTCCACCTGGCCACGAGCGGGGGCCTGGATGATCGACAGTTCGCTGCCGTACTCCGCGATGTAGTCGTTGTCGGCAACGTCCACAAGGGCCCGGCCGTCCATGGCGACCTGGGCATAGTCCTCGTAGGCAAGGGTCACGTGCGGCGCGCGTTCGTCGTCCTCGACGATCCGGACGCGTGCATCCACCCGGCTGCCATCGCCGTAGTTGCCCACCATGCCGTTGAACTGATCGAACCGCAGGTCGATCGACCCTCCATGGTTGAGGCGGGTGTTGCCCAGTACCGACACCACGACGGTGCCCTGGGTCTGGCCCGGCGGCACCGTCACCTGCGTCGGCGGGACGGGAACGTAGTCGAGTCCGGCGATGGGCCCGAAACCCGGCAGGGCTTGCCGGGTCTGCCAGGTGAACGAAACTTCCGACGACGAAGGCGCGGACAGGGACCAGGGCACTTCAACGTCGGTTTGCCCGCTGTCGCCTTCCTCGACCGGCGTCTGCCACGGCACCGTGAACAGCGGCGTCGCCAGCGCCGGAGCCGCGGCCAGCGCCAGCAGCACGACCGCCAGCGTCGCAAACACGCGGTCGACGCCGCGACGTCGACCGCCCGCCATCAGGGCGCGCAGCCCTGGGTGGTGCCGGGTCCGCCGAGGAGCTGCACCGGCTCGTCGGCGCTCCACGCGCCCCACAGCGTGCCTTCGAACACCACGTCCAGCGACACGCCGGTCAGCTTGCCCTGGCTGATCGTGCGGCCCAGCACACCGGCATCAAAACGCGTTGGCTCCTCAAGGCGCGGGCAGGTCGGACAGAAGCCCCTGAGCCGTTCGACCGGGATGTCGGCCTGGGCACCGCCGAAACCGTTGCGCTCGGCCGCGACGAAACGCGGCTGCCCGCGGTTGTCGTAGATGAACGCCGCGTGGAACTCGTAGTTCGGGAACAGCTGCACGCTGTAGCCGGACCCGGCGCTGGCCGGGTTGAACCAATGCGAGCTTGCATCCACCGGCAGGCCGCCAAGCGACGGGCAGCCCCGCCCCAGCGGCGCCATGGCTTCCGAACCCGTGTAGCCGTCCAGCGTGAAGCTGAAGAGGAAACCATCCGCTCCCGTCGGCGTCACCGTGGCGTGCCCGATCTCGGTGAGGCCGTTGCGGGCGCCGTTCCAGGACGCGCGGTAGATCGGACTGGCCCACGAGCCGTCCAGACCGGGCGCGGGTGCCTGCAGGTAATACCAGGTGGCGTCGCCATCCTCGAGGTAGGTGTACCAAAGGCCCGCCCACTGGTCGCCGGCCGGATACAGGAACAAGCCGTGCCCGGAACGGTCCGCATTGAAGTAGCTGCCCGGCCGCACCGCCGGCGCATTGGCCTCGACGGTCGCCCGCAGCTGCAGCGTTGCCGCCTCCGTGCCCGGGTTGTACGGGCTCAGGTACCAGCGACCCGGTGCAAGCGCCGAGCCGCTCACCACGATCGTTTCGTTTCCGGTCGGACCGACGGCGGCATGGGTGGGTGCCGAAAGCACGCTTTCCAGGCGCGAGGCCGGGCCACCCCCGCTGCCGGGGCTCGGCGACAGGTACACGTCGACGTTCTGGCTACTGCTGGATTCAACGGTCAGGCGGGTGGCGCCGAGTGGAACGTCGATGATGATCGAGACATGGCTTTCGCCGGGCGCCAGGGCAAGGGCGCGGGATTCGCCGTTGGCCAGGACAATGCCTTCCTGGACGTCCCCGACTCGCCTGATCCGCACGGGGAAGCTGCCCATGGGATCCCCGTCGTCAGCCGACAGGCCGACGTATCCAACGCGGGTTTCGCCTTCGAGCAGGGGCGCGTCGTCCCAGGCCACGCGAAGCCCGGATGCCTCGCCGGCATCGGCGTGGCCCGGGCCGGTGGCGACCAGCTTGCCACCCGCGCCGGACATCGGCACTTCATAGATGTCCATGCGCACGGGCGCCGTCGGGATGCCCCGGTTATGCACCATGGCCCAGTACACGGGCCGTTCGCCCGCCGCCTGGCTGAGCGCGATTTCGCAGCGTTCGACGGCGGCGCCGGTGACGGCGGCGCAGCGCAGTTCGTCCTGCGAGGCCTGTCCGTCGCCGTTGTCGTCGATGCCCAGGTACAGGTCGATGGCGGTGCCATTGAGCACGTCGCCCGCGTCCACCAGCACCTGCCATTCGCGCGGTTCGGCGCCGGCATGGGGTGGAAGGGTGCGCAGCTCGACGCGGCGGCCTTCGCTGCCATCCCAGGGCGTGTGCAGGCTCGGGTCCTGGGCCAGAAAGTCACGCACGGTGACAGGCGCCACCAGCGGCGTGCTCCGGTAGGTCGCCGACGGCATCTCGCGCAGGCCATAAACCA
>NZ_CAXBJS010000096.1:0-10371 GCF_963976025.1 uncultured Arenimonas sp. | reverse complement strand
CCACCGAGCAGCTGCAGAAAGCCGGCATGGACGTCAGCGACGGCACGGTGATCGTGCAACTGGACGACTCCGTGGGCCAGGGCCGTTTCCAGCTGCAGCTGGGCAAGGCCTCGGGCCGTTACCTGGTGCACGTGTTCGAGCCCAGGTCCGACCTGGTGCTGGTGGCCCAGTCCGAACGCGGCCGCCTGCTCGCCGGCGACACCGTCGAAGTGGCGACCAGCTTGCAGAAGGGCGATTCGGCCCTGGCCGGCGGCGTCGTGCAGGCGCAGCTGGTATCGCCGTCGGGCCAGTCCTGGCCGCTGGCGGTCAGCAAGGGCAAGGCCGTCGGCCAGCTGCCGCTGGACGCCGACCCGACGCCGGGCCTGTGGGAAGTGCAGCTGTTCGCCGGTGCCGCCAGCAAGGACGGCCCGGTGCAGCGTGACGCCCGCACCGCGATCGAGGTCAGCCGCCCGACGGCGCGCCTGGGCGGCGGTTATGCCTTCGACCCGGGCGCGGTGAAGTTCAGCCTGCCGGTGCAGGTGGCGGCCCCGGGTCGCTACGAGCTGCGCGGCGTGCTATATGCCACCGGCCCGCAGGGCGCACTGCAGCCCGTCGCCCAGGCGCACTCGGCCAGCTGGTTCGATGCCGGCGAGCGCAAGCTCGACCTGGCCTTCGGCCCGGGTAACCTGCCGATGGGCTATGGCGCCCCGTTCGAACTGCGTTTCCTGGAGCTCAAGGACCAGACCCGCCTGGGCACCCTGGAAACCCGCGAAGTAGCCCTGCGCGAAGGCGTGCGCCGGACGCGTCCGGTGGTCGCCGGGCCGCGGGAACGGTAAGCGCGGGAACCCGTTCCGCGGCTTCGCGGAAACGGCGATGATGTGACGGTCGGGCCTTCGGGCCCGGCCTTTCTTTTTCCTGCCCTGCGCCCCATGCCCCGCTCACTCTGGCGATTCGCCGCCTTCTACTTCTGCTACTACGCCGCGCTGGGCGCCTACACGCCCTACGTGGGGCGCTGGGTGGACGCGCTGGGCCACGGCGGTTTCGTGATCGGCGCGATGCTGGGGCTGTGGTACGGCACGCGCATCGTCGCGCCGCCGGCCTGGGCGGCCCTGGCCGGCCGCAGCGCGCGGCCCGGCGAATGGTTCGTCGCCGGCTGCGTGGTCACCGCGCTGTGTTTCGCCGGTTTTCTGGTCACCCGCGAGGCCTGGGCCCTGCTTGGCGTCATGGCGGTGTTCGGGCTGTTCTACAACGCGGTGATGCCGCAGTTCGAAGCGATGACCCTGACCGCGCTGGGCCCCAGCCCGGAGCTGTACGGCCGCCTGCGGGTCTGGGGCTCGGTGGGCTTCCTGCTGGTGGCGTCGAGCTATGGCGCGCTGATGGACCGCTTTGGCGCCGACAGCTTCCCCTGGCTGACCCTGCCCTTGTTCGTGGCCATGGCGATTTCGGCCTGGCCGCACCGGCACGACCGGCCGCCGGAAATCACCGGCCCGGCGATCGCCGAAGCCGGCCACCTGTTCAAGCGCCCGGGCGTGCGCCGCTTCCTGCTGGTGGCGATGCTGATGCAGCTGGGCTTCGGGCCCTTCTACGTGTTCTACACCCTGCACCTGCAGGCGGCCGGCCATTCCGGGGCCGCGATCGGCGCGCTCTGGGCGATCGGCGTGCTGATCGAGATCGCGATGTTCTGGCAGGCACCGCGGCTGATCGCGCGCTTCGGTGCCGCGCGGCTGCTCAGCGTCTGCCTGGCTGTGACGGTGCTGCGCTGGGCGCTGGTGGCGGCCTTCGCCGACCTGTTCTGGGTGATGGCGCTGGCGCAGACCACGCACGCCCTGAGTTTCGCCACCTTCCACGCCTGCTGCATGCGGCTGATCACCGACTATTTCCCGGGCCGGCGCGCGGTGGCGGGGCAAAGCCTGCTCTACGGCTTCAGCTCGGGCGTGGGCGGCGTGCTGGGCGCCGGCCTGGCGGCCCTGATGTGGGAACGGGTGGGCGCGGGCCCGGCGGCGTTCGCGGCCGGCACCGTCGTGGCGGCGGTCGCCTGGGGTATCCACGCCATGCGCCGGCCGGTGCCGGCGGCAACGCCCGCCTAGCCTTCGTTGGTGACGCCGTAGGGCACGTGGCCGGTGGCGACGTGCCGGCGGGCGTTGTCGACGTTGTGCTGGGAGTCGTCGAAGAAGATGTCGGCGCCAAAGGTTTCCAGGAACGGGCCCTTGTCGCGCCCGCCCAGGAACATGGCTTCGTCCAGGCGCACGCCCCACTCGCGCAGGGTGAGGATGACGCGCTCGTGCGCCGGCGCCGAACGCGCGGTCACCAGGGCCGTGCGGATGGGCGAGGCCTCGCCGGCCGGGAAGGCTTCCTGCAGCCTGTGCAGCGCCGCCAGGAAACCCTTGAACGGCCCGCCCGACAGCGCTTCGCCGACGCGGTTGGTTTCGTTGTCGTGGAAGGCCGCCAGCCCGGACAGGCGCGAGACCCGTTCGGATTCGTCGCCGAAGATGACGGCGTCGCCATCGAAGGCGATGCGCAGCTGGTCGTGGGTGCGCTCGGGCGGCTTGGACGGCAGGATGGTGGCCGCGGCCACGCCGTGTTCGAGCGCGCTGCGCACCGAATCGGGGTTGGCCGACAGGAACAGCTGGGCGCCGAAGGGCCGGATATAGGGCCAGACCTCGGCGCCGCTGGTGAAAACCGCGCGCACGATGCCCAGGCCGTAGTGGCGGATGGAATTGAAGATGCGCAGGCCGGTGTCGGACGAGTTGCGCGACAGCAGCACCACCTCGACCCGCGGCGCCTCGGGCGGGCAGCCTTCGTTGAGCGCCAGCAGCTTTTGCACCAGCGGGAAGGCGATGCCCGGCGGCAGGACTTCCTTTTCCCGGCTGCGCTGGAACTGGGCGTAGGCCTCCAGGCCGCTGGCCTGGAACAGTGCGTGGCTGTCTTCGAGGTCGAACAGGGCCCGCGCCGTGATGGCGACGACCAGGCGGTCGGAGGGCTGTTCGGGCGGGAGGGAGTTCGGGGCCATGGGGCTAGTGTCGCCGGCGGCTGTCTCAGCAGCCGCGACGGCTCAGGTGATGAACTGCTCGTTGAGGATGCGTTCCTCGAGATTGTGCTCGGGGTCGAACAGCAGCGTGACCGTGCGTTCGAGCGACTCGCGCACGGTGATCTCGGTGACGTCGCGCACTTCGTGGGAATCGGCGGTGGCGCTGACCGGGCGCTTGTGGCCGTCGAGCACCTCGATGCGGATGACGGTGTCCGAACGCAGCAGCGCACCGCGCCAGCGCCGGGGCCGGAAGGCGGCGATCGGCGTGAGCGCGATCACCTGCGAACCCAGCGGCAGGATCGGCCCGTGCGCCGAGAAGTTGTAGGCCGTGCTGCCGGCCGGCGTTGCCACCAGGGCGCCGTCGCAGACCAGTTCGTCCAGCCGCACCTGGCCATTGAGCGAAATGCGCAGGTGCGCGGTCTGGCGGGTCTGCCGCAGCATGGACACTTCGTTGTAGGCCAGCAGCGACACCGTCGCCCCCGATTCCGAGGTGGCGGTCATTTCCAGGGGCCGCAGCACGGTGGCGTGCGCGGCCTGCAGGCGCTCGAGCAGGTTCTCGGGCCGGTACTGGTTCATCAGGAAACCGACGGTGCCCAGCTTCATGCCGTAAACCGGCTTCGCCAGCGCGCCGTGCCGGTGCAGGGTGTGCAGCATGAAGCCGTCGCCGCCCAGCACGCAGATGACGTCGGCGTCTTCCGGCGCCACCTGGCCAAAGCCGGCCGTGAAGTGTTCACGGGCCGCCTGGGCCTCGGGCGTGGAGCTGGCGAGGAAGGCGATGCGGGGCTGGGCGGGCAGGCTCGTCATGGGCCCGAGGATACCGCAGCCAGCCCGCCTTGCTCAGGCCGCGCCGGAGGCGACGACCTGGGCCAGGCGGCGCACCGCCACCGACAGCGTCGGATAGTCGAGGTCGCGCAGGTCGCGCATGTCCGCGAACATCGCCATCGTGTAGCGCAGCGCGGCGTCGTCGCGTTCAAGCCAGCGTTCGACGCGCTGTTCCGCCGGCAGGCCGGCGCCGGCCACCAGCACCTGGCCAACCAGGGCCCGCTGCTGGGCCTGCAGTTCGTCGCGCAGCACGCCGCGGGCCTGGGCATGCCAGCGGCCGCCCACCGGCAGCGCCTCGACCGCATCCATCAGCCACTTGGTGTGCAGGGCGTCGGACAGGCTGAAATAGCTCGCGGCCACCTCGGCCACCGGCAGCGAACGTTCGATCGCCACTTCGACGATGTCCAGCGCATAGGCCAGGAACGGCAGGCTGGCGAAGGCGCGGGCCATGTCTTCCGGGTAGCCGTGACCCTGCCAGCGGGCGACGTCGGCGGCCAGTTCGGCGCGGGCGGCTTCGGGCAGCACGCGGTCGAGCGAGGCGCGCAGCTCGGCAACGCCGCCGGCGTAACGTTCCACCTTCTCGGCGATGTTGAGCACTTCGCCCGGCCGGTTGAGCAGCCAGCGGGTGAGGTTGCGCTGCAGCTGCCAGATGCTGGTCAGGGCCTCTAGCTGGGCGGTCTCGCTGACCTTCAGGTCCAGGGCGTCGATGCCGGCCCAGAGTTCGCGGGCGTCGAGAACTTCGCGGCTGATCGTGAAGGCCTTGGCGATCTGCGCCGCCGACTGGCCCGTGTCTTCCTGCATGCGCAGCAGGAACGTGGCGCCCATGCGGTTGACGGTGGAGTTGGTGACCGCGGTGGCGATGATCTCGCGGCGCAGGCGGTGGTTTTCCATGTCCTGCGCAAAACGTTCCTGCAGGGCGTTGGGGAAATAGCGCACCAGCTCCTTGGACAGGTAGGGGTCCTCGGGCACGTCCGAATCGAGCATCTGGTTGAACACGACGATCTTGTCGTAGCTCAGCAGCACGGACAGCTCGGGACGCGTGAGGCCCTGGCCGCGCGCCTTGCGGTCGCCGAGCTCGGCTTCCGAAGGCAGGAACTCGATGGCGCGGTCGAGCAGGCCCTGGCCTTCAAGCACGCGGATGAAGTGCCCGAACGAGCCCAGGCGGGCCGCGCTCATGCGCTCCATCAGGCTGATCGCCTGGTTCTGCCGGTAGTTGTCGTTGAGCACCAGCTCGGCGACTTCGTCGGTCATGCTGGCCAGCAGCTCGTTGCGCTGGGGCAGGCTCAGTTCCTCGCGCTGCACCGGGCCGGCCAGCAGGATCTTGATGTTGACCTCGTGGTCGGAGGTGTCCACGCCGGCGGAGTTGTCGATGAAGTCGGTGTTCACCAGCACGCCGTTCATGGCGGCCTCGATGCGGCCACGCTGGGTCAGGCCCAGGTTGCCGCCCTCGCCCACCGCGCGGCAGCGCAGCTCGTTGCCGTTGACGCGCAGGCCGTTGTTGGCGCGGTCGCCGGCGTCGGCGTGGCTTTCGCTGCTGGCCTTGACGTAGGTGCCGATGCCGCCGTTCCAGAGCAGGTCCACCGGCGCCTTGAGGATGGCGTTCATCAGCGCCAAGGGGCTGAGCTGCTCGACGTCGGCTGCCAGGCCCAGGGCCTCGCGCACCTGCGGGCTGACCGGGATGCTCTTGAGCGTACGCGGGAAGATGCCGCCGCCTTCGGAAATCAGCGAGGCGTCGTAGTCTTCCCAGCTCGAACGCGGCAGCGCGAACAAACGCTCGCGCTCGGCGTAGCTGCGCGCCGAATCCGGATTCGGGTCGAGGAAGATGTGCCGGTGGTCGAAGGCCGCCACCAGGCGGATGTGGCGCGAGAGCAGCATGCCGTTGCCGAACACGTCACCGGACATGTCGCCGATGCCCACGCAGGTGAAGTCCTGCGACTGGCTGTCGATGCCGAGCGCGCGGAAGTGGCGCTTGACCGATTCCCAGGCGCCGCGCGCGGTGATGCCCATCCCCTTGTGGTCGTAGCCGACCGAACCA
Organism: uncultured Arenimonas sp.; assembly: GCF_963976025.1. Classification (NCBI taxonomy): domain Bacteria; kingdom Pseudomonadati; phylum Pseudomonadota; class Gammaproteobacteria; order Lysobacterales; family Lysobacteraceae; genus Arenimonas; species uncultured Arenimonas sp. The sequence goes on along the minus strand of NZ_CAXBJS010000096.1, from coordinate 4,507 downwards.
CCGGAGGCGAAGGCGTCGCCCAGCCAGTAGCCGTGCTCGGCGGAAATGCCGTTGGCGATGTCCGAGAACGTGGCGGTGCCCTTGTCGGCCGCGACCACCAGGTAGGGATCGTTGCCATCGTGCCGAACCACGTCCTGCGGATGCACCAGCTCGCCGTCCACCAGGTTGTCGGTGATGTCGAGCAGGCCGTTGATGAAACGTTTGTAGCAGGCGATGCCTTCGGCCAGCTGGGCGTCGCGGTCACCGCCGACCGGCGGCCGCTTGACCACGAAGCCACCCTTGGAACCGACCGGCACGATGACGGTGTTCTTCACCATCTGCGCCTTCACCAGGCCCAGCACCTCGGTGCGGAAATCCTCGCGGCGGTCGGACCAGCGCAGGCCACCGCGCGCGACCGGGCCAAAGCGCAGGTGCACGCCCTCGACCCAGGGCGAGTACACGAAGATCTCGCGGTAGGGACGCGGCTTGGGCAGGTCGGGCACCAGGGCCGGGTCGAACTTGAAGGCGATGTAGTCGCGGAAGGCGCCGTCCTTGCGCTGGTAGAAATTGGTGCGCAGGGTGGCGTTGATCAGGGCCTGGTAGCCGCGCAGGATGCGGTCGTCGTCGATGCTCTGCACGGCGCTGTCGAGCAGGATTTCCAGCGCGTCGGTGACGGCGTCGATCTGGGCGGCGCGGTCGAGGCTGCGGGCCGCGGCGATTTCCTGCGGGATCGTGTCCAGGGCCTTGCGGCGGTCCTTGGGCAGCAGCCAGGCGATCTGGTCGTGCAGCGCCTGGCGGCCGGCGGCGTCGAGCGGCGTTTCGCGGCCCGGCTCGAAGCGCGCCGCGAACAGTTCCCACAGCAGGCGCGCGATGACCGGATAACGCTGCAGGGTTTCTTCCATGTACGGCTGCGAGAACGGCACGCCGGTCTGCAGCGCGTACTTGGTGTAGCCACGCAGCATGGCGATGTCGCGCCATTCCAGCCGGGCGCTGGGCAGCAGCTGGTTGAAACCGTCGTTTTCGGCCTCGCCGCTCCAGACCGCGGTGAAGGCTTCCTCGAAGGGCTGGCGGGCGGCGTCGACGTCGATCTCGCCGTGGCGCGCCTGCACCTCGAAGTCCTGGATCGAAATGCGCTCGCCCTCGACTTCCATTTCGTAGGGATGTTCGGTGAGCACGCGCAGGCCGAGGTTTTCCATCACCGGCAGCACGTCCGACAGCGCGATGTCGCCGCTGCGGCGCACCAGCTTCAGGCGCAGGTCCTCGCCGTGGCGATAGAAGGAGATGCGCTGGTCGCCGGGGCCGGCCAGGCGCGAGGCCTGGATGACGTCGGCGGCGGCCACCTGCGGCGACACGGCCTCGACGTAACCGGCCGGCAGCGCGCGGCCGTAGGTCTGGGCCAGCTTCAGGCCCTGTTCTTCGCCGGCGTCGCGCACCAGGATCTCGCGCAGTTCGTCGTGCCAGTCGCGCACGATGCGCGCCAGCTCGGCTTCCAGCTGGTCCTGGTCGAAATCGACCCGGCAGCCGGCCTTGGGCCGGATGACCAGGTGCAGCTGGGCCAGCGGCGATTCACCGATCTGCACGCTGTGGTCGAGGCGCTCGCCGCCCAGTTCGCGCATCAGCACCGCTTCGATGCGGTGGCGGATGCTGGTGTTGAAACGGTCGCGCGGGATGTAGACCAGGGCCGAGAAGAAACGGCCGTAGCGGTCGCGGCGCAGGAACAGGCGGGTGCGGGCGCGTTCCTGCAGGCCCAGGATGCCCATCGCGGTGCGCTGCAGTTCCTCGGCACTGGACTGGAACAGTTCTTCGCGCGGCAGGGTTTCCAGGATGTGGCGCAGGGCCTTGCCGCTGTGGCTGGTCGGGGCCAGGCCCGAAGCCGCCATGACGTGTTCGTGGCGCAGGCGCACCATCGGGATTTCCCAGGGCCGGCGGTTGTAGGCGCTGGAGGTGTACAGGCCCAGGAACCGCTGCTCGCGCACGGCGCGGCCGTCCTTGTCGAAGGCCAGCACGCCGATGTAGTCCATGTAACCGGGCCGGTGCACGGTGGCGCGGGCATTGGTCTTGGTCAGGATAAGCACATCGAGCGAAGTGCCCGGCGGCAGGTCGGCGGCGGCCAGGCCGGTGATCGGGCGCGACTGCGCCTGCTGGTCCTTGCCGCGCAACAGGCCCAGGCCGCTGCCTTCGACGACGCGAAGTTCGCGATCCACCACCTCGTATTCGCGGTAGCCCAGGAAGGTGAAGTGGTTGTCGGCGGCCCAGCGCAGGAAGGCTTCGGTTTCGGCGCGGCAGGCGGGTTCGACGGGCATGTCGCGGGTCGGGATCTCGCCGGCGATCTGCAGCATCTTCTCGCGCATCTGCGACCAGTCGGCGACCGCGGAACGCACGTCGGCCAGGGCCTCGCGGATGGCTTCCTCGATGTCGGCCATGGCCTGGGCGTCGGCCTGGCGGTCGATTTCCAGGTACATCAGCGATTCGGCCTCGCCCTCGCCCACCGCCTGCAGCTGGCCGGCGGCGTCGCGGCGCAGGTTGATCACCGGGTGCGCGATCTGGTGCAGGGTGATGTCGAACTTCGACAACGCCATGCGCACCGAGTCGACCAGGAAGGGCATGTCGTCGTTGACGATGCGCACGACCGTGTGGGTGCTTTCGTAACCGTCGCTGGCCATGGCCGGGCTGCCGATGGACACCGACACCGTGCCCGGCGCCCGCTGGCGCGCAAAGGCCAGGAAGCTGCGTGCGATCGCGGCCCATTCGCCAGCGTCGCGGCTGCGCAGTTCGTCGTCGGGCACCCGCACGTAGAAGCTTCGGGTGAACGCTTCCAGCAGGCCCCCGTCGGGCTGGGACGCGGGGCCGGCCAGGGCGGCGGCAATGGCGTCAAGGGACTCGGCGGAAGCCAGGGCGTGGGCGTTCATCAGCTGCTTTCTCGCAGGGGCGTGGGTAAAACGTGAATTGTAGTCGCGGGGACTACGCCCGGCCAGCTTCGCGCGGCCCAAAAAGAAGCCCCGCTTCAGCGGGGCTTCGGATACGCCGGGGTATGGGCCAGTGCCTAGCGCAGGCCGGTTTCGTTGCGGGCGATGACCAGGCGCTGGATCTCGCTGGTGCCCTCGTAGATTTCGGTGATCTTGGCGTCGCGGAAATAGCGTTCGAGCGCCATCTCCTTGGAATAACCCATGCCGCCGTGGATCTGCACGGCCTGGTGGGTGATCCACATGGCCGCTTCCGATGCGGTGAGCTTGGCCACGGACGCTTCGGTGGTGAAACGCTGGTCCTGGCCCTTGAGCCAGGCGGCCCGCAGGGTCAGCAGCAGCGAAGCGTCGAGCTTGCACTTCATGTCGGCGATCTTGGCCTGGGTCATCTGGAAGGCGCCGATCGGCTGGCCGAAGGCCTTGCGTTCGCGCACGTATTCCAGCGTGGCCTCGTAGGCGGCGCGGGCCAGGCCGATGGCCTGGGAGGCGATGCCGATGCGGCCGGCGTCGAGCACGCCCATGGCGATCTTGAAGCCCTGGCCGTCTTCGCCCAGCACTTCGTCCGGGGCCACGACGTAGTCCTGGAATTCGATTTCGCAGGTGGCCGAGGCGCGGATGCCCAGCTTGGGTTCAGTCTTGCCGCGGTGGAAACCCGGCTTGGTGGTGTCGACCAGGAACGCCGTGATGCCCTTGGCGCCCTTGTCCGGGTCGGTCATCGCGAACAGCACGATGTACTTGGCGACCGGGCCGGAGGTGATCCAGCTCTTCTTGCCGTTGACCACGTAGCTGCCGTCGTCCTGGCGCACGGCCTTGCAGCGCATGGCAGTGGCGTCGGAGCCCGACTGCGGCTCGGTCAGCGCGAAGGCGCCGATTTCCTTGCCTTCGGCGATCGCGCGCACGTACTTCTGCTTCTGCTCCTCGGTGCCGAACTTGAGGATGCCGTTGCAGAACAGCGAGTTGTTCACCGAAACGATGGTGGAGTGGGCGCAGTCGGCCGCCGCGATCTCGACCATGGCCAGCACGTAGCTGATCGGGTCCATGCCGGCGCCGCCGTATTCGGCCGGCACTTCGATGCCCATCAGGCCATTTTCACCCAGGGTGCGGATGTTTTCCAGCGGGAACTCGCCGGTGCGGTCGTGGTGTTCGGCGCTGGGGGCGATCTTTTCCCGGGAGATGCGCCGGGCGACGTCCTGGATCATCAGCTGTTCTTCGGTGAATCGGAAATCCACGGGGCACCTTCGGTTCGTTTCGGACAAGAAGGCGATTGTAGCGGCTGCCGCCGTCGTCGGCAGGTCCACGCCGCGTGAAGCGCGCGCGGGCGCGGCTTGACGCCCCCGGTAAGCCGGCCTAACCTCGCCATATCTTTGAATCCGGATGGAAGGATAAACCATGGACCTGGACGCCTGGTCGGCCTGTTTGAAGGTCCTTTCCGATCCCACCCGGGTCCGCCTGCTGGCCCTGCTCGAAGGCGAGGAACTGACGGTGGCCGAACTGGCCGCGATCACCCGCCTGGCCCAGCCTCGTGTCTCCACCCACCTGGCCCGGCTCAAGGAAGCCGACCTGGT
>NZ_CAXBJS010000095.1:0-10412 GCF_963976025.1 uncultured Arenimonas sp. | reverse complement strand
ATCACGGCATGGCTCGAGTCGGCCCGCGAGGGTGATCCCCAGGCGCTGGCCCGCGCCTTCGAAGGCCTGTACGCCGAACTCAAGCGGCTTGCCTCGGCCCGGCTGGGGCGGGGCAACGACGCCACGCTGTCGCCGACCGTGCTGGTGCACGAAACCTACCTGCGCCTGTTTGCCGGCGGCACGCTGCCGCTGGAAAGCCGCCAGCACTTCTTCGCCGCCGCGGCCCAGGCCATGCGCTGGATCATCGTCGACCATGCCCGCCGGCGCGTGGCCGAACGCCGCGGTGGCGGCCTGGTGCGGGTCGAACTGGACGAGGAGCTGGTGGACGAACTGCCGCCGCAGCGGGTGATCGAGCTCGACCAGGCGCTCGAGCGCCTGGCCCGCGCCAGCCCCGAAAAAGCCCGGCTGGTGGAGCTGCGTTTTTTCGCCGGCCTGGAGTTCCCCGAACTCGTGGCACTCCTTGGCCGCTCGGAACGTTCCTTGAAGAGAGACTGGGCCAGCGCCCGTGCGGCCCTGCACGCAATGATGGAATGAGCCCATGGCCGGTGCCGGCGACGACCCCGATTCAAGACTCTGGCAAGAGGCCATCGCGCTGTTCGAACAGCTGCGCGAACTCGACGACGACCAGGCCGCCCAGGCGCTGGCGGCCGCGCCGCCGGCGGTAGCCGAACGCGTACGGCGCATGCAGCGCGCCGACGCGGGCAGTGGCCCGCTGGACCAACGGCTGCCCGACGCCCATGCGCCGGAGCAGCTCGGCCGCTGGCGCATCGGCGCGGTGCTCGGCCGCGGCGGCATGTCCGTGGTCTATCGCGCGCGGTCCACCGTGGCGCCCGAGGACCAGGCGGCGGCGGTGAAGCTGCTGGCCCTGCCGGCGCCGGGCGAAGAGGCCCGGGCGCGCTTCGCCCGCGAAATCGACATCCTGGCGAAGCTGCGCCATCCCGGCATCGCGCCCCTGTACGACGCCGGCCTCGCGCCGGACGGCCGGCCCTGGTTCGCCATGGCGCTGGTCGAGGGCGAGGCCATCGACGCCTGGTGCGCCCGCACGCAACCGGGTACGCGCGCCATCGTCGAACGGGTGGCGGCGCTGGCCGACGCGGTGGCGCATGCGCACCGGCACCTGGTGGTGCACCGGGACATCAAGCCGGGCAATGTCATGGTGGATGCCGAGGGCGGCGTGGTGCTGCTGGATTTCGGCATCTCGCGCGTGCTCGAGGAGGGCGCATCCGAACTCACGAGTGGCGGCAGTTACCCGCTGACCCCGCGTTACGCCGCGCCCGAGCAGCGCCGCGGCGGACCCGTTTCCACCGCCACCGACGTGTACGGCCTGGGCGCATTGCTGCACACGCTGCTGCTGCGCGCGCCGCCGGTCCTGCCCGAACGCGCCGACACAGTGGTATTGCCCAGCGCCTGCGGCCTGCCCGTGGACCTGCAGGCCGTGCTGCGCAAGGCGCTGGCGCGCGAACCCGACCAGCGCTACGCCGGTGCCGCCGAACTCGCGACGGACCTGCGAGCCTGGCTGGATGGCAAGCCGGTGCAGGCGCGGCGCGGCGGTGCGGGCTACCGGCTGCGGCGTTGGCTGCGCCGGCATCCGCTGCCGGCGGCGCTGGCCGTGGCCCTGGTGGCCAGCATCGTGCTGGGCAGCGCCGCCAGCCTCTGGCAAGCCGGCGAAGCCCGCGCCCAGGCCCGGGCAGCACGCCAGGCCCAGGTTGAAGCCGAAGCCGCGCGCAGCCGCGCCGAAGCCGTGCGCGACTACGTCGCCGAAATGCTGGCCGCATCCAACCCCAGCCTCGGTCGCGAAACCACCGCCGCCGACCTGCTCGACGCCGGCGAGGCCCGCGTGGACGCTGCCCTGGAGGCCGGCCAGCCCGAAGTCGCCGCCGACCTGCTGCGGCTGATCGCCCGGGCCCGCACAGCCCGCGGCGAGTACGACGCCGCCAGCGCCCTCTTCGAACGCGGCCTGGCCCTGGCCAGAAAGACGCCGGGCCTGGAGCCGCGGCTGCACTGGAGCCTGCTGGCGGACTATTCCTCCCAGCTGCGCACGGTGGGCGAGGTGCGTCGTTCCGTGGCGCTGGCAGGCGAGGCGCTGGCCATGGCGAGCGAACACGGCGCCGGCGAAACCGAGCTGCTCGACCTGCAGATTGCCATGGCCAGGGCGGAGTCCGTCGCCGGCGACAATGCGCAGGCGCTGGCGCGCATCCTTCCCCTGCGCGAACGCTTCCGCGCCGAGGACCTGCGCGGCACCGAGCTGCACCTGAAGTACCTGGAACTGCTGTCCACCGTCAACGCGCTGCTGCGCAACCCGGACGACCGCGAATTGTTCGAGGAAAGGCTGGACGTGGCGGCGAAGGTCTATGCCGACAACCCCGGCTGGCTGGCCTTCACCTACGCCGATGCCGTGCCGACGCTGCGGCGCTGGTCCGATTACCCGCGGGCGCAGGAACTGGCGGACGCCGCCGTGCGCGTCGCCGACCAGGCTTATGCCGAACCGAACGTGATTGCCGCCATCGCCTACTGCAATGCCGGCGGCCTGGCGCTTGAACGGGGCCGACGGCAGCAGGCCGCGGATCTGCTCGACCGCACCCTGGCCATCGATGCGGCGCTCAAGCGTGTGCACGTGCACGCGCTCAGCTGCGTGCTGCACCGGGCCGAGCTGCGCGCCCTGGCCGGCGACACCGATGGCGCGCTTTCCGACGTGGCCGCGGCCGACGCCATGCGTGAAGCCCTCGGCCAGGGCCGCGACAGCCGCTGGTTCGCCAACGGCTGCGCCTACGCCGTACGTGCCCACCTGGTGGCCCGGGACCTGGCCGCCGCGCATGCAGTGCGCGCCAGCTGCCCCGACGCTGCCGCCGAAGCCGCGCTGGTCCAGGTGGATGCGGAACTGGCCCTGCGCGACGGCGACCTCGCCGCCGCCGCGCAATTCCTGCCAGCGCAGGCCGAAGGCAGCGTGCCGCAGGCGACCGCGCCGGTGACCCTGCGTCCCTGGCGGCTGCGCCTGGCCCTGCTCGATGCCACCGACCCGGCGGCGGCCGCGGAGCTCCGGCCCGCCGTGCTTGAGGCCGTGAAGGCCATGCCCGACCCCTGGCAGGGCCGGGATACCGCATATCGCTGCCTGGCGACTCCGGGCGCGGCGCTGGAGTGTCCCGGCGCCTTGTGAATTCGGCGGGCGGTGGCACGATTTGAACCCGGCTGACGTATAAACCCGACGTCCCCCGGAAACCGACCAGGAGTTTTCCATGCGCCTTCGCCCCGCCTTCTTCCTCGTGCTCCTGCTGGCCCTGCCGCTGCCCGGCGCGGCCCAGGACCTGGGTCGTTCGCTCACGCGCACCGCCGAGCGCGCCGTGCAGAGCGAGATCGAGCGAGCCGTCGACCGCGAAGTACGACGCGTCACGCGCTGCGCCCTGGGCGACGAACGCTGCGCCAGCGAAGCCCGCCGCCGCGGCGAGGACGTCGAATACGTCGACGATCGCGGTCGCGTCACCGCGCCAGCCGCGCAGCCCGGCCAGGCGGCGCCGGCATCCGGCTTCCGCGTGCTGCCCTACGCCGGCTCGCGCCTGCGCGACAGCCAGGAGCGCGCCTTCGATGAATACCAGCTCGTCACCGGCCGCGAAGACAACGGCGACCTGCGCAGCCGGCGCCTGGAAGGCCGGGTCAGCAAGGACGTTTACGACAATCCGGATGGTCGTTCGACGCTGGAGATCGAACGCAACTACGAACAGGCCCTGCGCGGCCAGGGCCTGCGCATCGTGCATCGCTGCGCAGGCCGGAATGAATGCGGCGGCACCGGCACCCGTGAAGCCAACTGGACCCGCGTGGCCGACATGAACATCGGCGTCGGCGGCGACTTCCGCTACCTGGCCGCGGAAGGCCAGGTCGCCGGCCGCGCGATTGCCGCGGCGGTGATGGTCAACAAGCAGCGCAGCTGGGTGTACGTGGTCGAAGGCGAGGCCATGCAGACCGGCCAGGCCGGCGTGGACGCGACCGAGCTGGCGGCAGAGCTGGCCGTGGCCGGCAAGGTTCGCCTCGACGGCATCTACTTCGACACCGGCAAGGCCAGCCTGCGCCCGGAGTCCGACGATGCATTGGCCCAGGTGGCCGAACTGATGCGCGCCGATCCGTCGCTGGTGCTGGAAATCGTCGGCCACACCGACGACGTGGGTGACGCCGCCGCCAACCAGCGCCTGAGCGAAGACCGCGCGCTGGCCGTGCGTTCGGCCCTGGTCATCGAACACCGCGTCCCCGACCGGCGGCTGCGTTCGCGCGGCGCCGGCGAGTCCGAACCGGTGGCACCCAACAGCAGCGACGCCGGGCGGGCGCTCAACCGCCGCGTTGAACTGGTGAAGCCATGAACGCGCGTTCCGTGACCCACGGCCTGCTGGCGGTCGCCGTACTGGCTCTGGCCGGTGCGGCCCCGCCGTCGCAGGCGGCGGACTTCAGCGCCAACAGCCGCTTCCCGGACAACCCCGAGAGCGAGCTGGGCCTTTACCGCTTCGACCTGCGCATCCGCCAGAACATCGATTCCTCCGAGGGCATCGGCGCGATCACGTATTACGTGAACTCGGCCGACAACAGCATGATGATCCCGGCCTCGGGCCTGGGTGCGTGGTGGCCGGGCGGCGAATTCGCCCAGGGCCGGCTGGAGTTCGTCATCCGCCAGGCGGACGGCGACTTCATGGCCTGCGGCCAGCACCAGGACCTCGGCCCCGCGTGCCTGCTTCTGGGCGATAACTTCGGTCCGGCCTTCGGCTGGCTGCGCCACATGACCTGGCACCGGCAGTTCCTCGATTCCATCGCCGAGACCCCGCAGGCCCTGGGCGAAGGCCCGGGCGGCGGCGCCCGGGGCGTGCGCGGCCGCGGCCAGGATGCGTACCTGCAGATGTGGTTCGACCCCGGCACCAGCACGGTGGCGACGCAGATGCCCTTCCTGGGCCTGGGCGTTGGCGTGATGAAGGATTTCCGGGTGCGCAGCAACCGCACGGTCAGGCGCCTGCGCGTGGAAGGCATGGACATGGACGGCGGCGACCTGGTGATGGACCTGCTTGAACTGGTGCCCGCGCGCGCCAGCCAGGACACCTCGATGTACCGCTTCGTCACGGCCTTCACCACCCAGGGCGTCGAGGAAGCCGTGCAGCTGGGCCAGCAGGGCCTGTCGCTGCAGGCCCAGGCTCGCGGCATCCAGGAAGCACTGGACGCCTGCCCGAAGGGCCGGGACGGGCGGGATTGCCGCGAGCGCGAACGCGCCCGCATGAAGGCGCTCGAAGACCAGTTCCGCCAGCAGGCGCTCGACTACGGTCGCCGCCACGGATTGCCGGTGGACGACTGAGGCGCCGCGTCGGCGGCGGATCAGGCGGGGTCGGGCAGGCCGAAAAATGCAGCGGCGGCGGCGGTGGTTGCCGCCGCCGTGATGGCCAGGTCCTCACCGCGGTCGCGCGCCAGTTCTTCGACGATATGCGCCAGGTACATGGGCTCGTTGCGGCGGTGGCCGGGCATCGGCCGCACGGTGCGCGGCAGCAGGTAGGGCGCGTCGGTTTCCACCATCAGGCGGTGGCTCGGGATGTCCTTCACGAACTCACGCAGGTGCTGGCCGCGGCGTTCGTCGCACAGCCAGCCGGTGATGCCGACGTGCCAGTCCTGGTCGAGGTAGTCGAAACATTCCGCGCGCGTGCCGGTGAAACAGTGCACCACGACCGCGCCGAGCTTGCCTTCGAATTCCTTCATGATCGCCATGAAGTCGCCGTGGGCGTCGCGCTGGTGCAGGAACAGCGGCAGGCCGGTTTCGGCGGCGAGCTCCAGCTGGCGTTCGAAGGCCAGCCGCTGCGCCGGGCGCGGCGAAAAATCGCGGTGGTAATCGAGCCCGCACTCGCCGGCCGCGACGATCTCCGGCTCGGCCTGCAGCGCGCGCAGTTCGGCGATGGCCTCGGCCGTGCATTCAACCGCGTGGTGCGGGTGGATGCCCGCGGTCGCCCACAGCAGGCCGGGGTGCGCACGCGCCAGTTCCAGCGCCCGCACCGAGCCGGCGCGGCTGGCGCCGGTCACCACCATGCGCTGCACGCCGGCGGCGCGCGCGCGCGCAAGCACGGCATCGAGGTCGTGGTCGAAACTTTCGTGGCCCAGGTTGGCGCCGATGTCGATAAGGTCCATGTCCGCGATTCTACCGACGCGGCGTCAACGCCGCCGCGACGGCCGCGTTATCGGGCACATGGTCCCCGCCCGTCCGCTGCTGTTGTTGGCCCTGCTGCTGGCCGCCCTGGCGACCCCGGCGCGCCCGCTGCATGATTTTCGCGCCGCGGACGCCGCGCTCGAAGCGTTGGTGCAGGTCCACGGCCTGCCGGGCGCGTCGCTGCGCCTGGCGAACGGGCAGGGCGAAGTGCACCGCGTGCACCTGGGCGACTACGACGACAGCACGCGCGTGGGCATCGCCTCGGCCAGCAAATGGCTGTCTGCGCTGACCCTGGCGCGCCTGGTGGAATCGGGCCAGCTGCGCTGGGACAGCCGGGTCGGCGAGTTCATGCCGGAGGCGCCACCGGCCACGCAGGCGATAACGCTGGTCCAGCTGTTCTCGCATACCAGCGGCATCGACGCCGGCGAAGCGTCCTGTCTTTCCCGGCGCGACACCACGCTGCAGCGGTGTGCCCTGGACATCCTGGCCATGCCCCTGCTTTATGCGCCGGGCACGGCCTTCGCCTACGGCGGCAATTCGATGCAGGTGGCGGGCGCGATGGCAGAGCGCGCCACCGGCCGCAGCTGGGACGCGCTGTTCCTTTCCGAAGTGGTCGCTCCCCTGGGCTTGCGTGACACCGACTGGAGCGCGGGTTTGCTGCGCGAGGGTTATGTCGCCAATCCCAATCCGCGCATCGGCGGCGGTGCGCGTTCGACCCTGGCCGACTACGGCCGGGTACTGGACATGGTGCTGGCTGGCGGTGATGTCGCGGGCCAGTCCTTCCTCGACCCCGCCAGCCTGGCGACCATGGCCGTGGACCGGGCGGCCGGGCTGCCGGTCCTGCACAGCCCGGAAGGCACGGAAGGACTGGGCTACGGCTATGGCTTCGGGCAATGGGTGGAGGCGCGTGATGCCTGGGGCGCGACGACCCGGGTTTCCAGCCCCGGCGCGTTCGGGTTCACGCCCTGGGTGGACTGGCGGCAGGGCAGCAACGGCATCGTGCTGGTGCATGGCAATGGCCGCGCCATGCGCGCGGACCTGACCGCGCTCGAGCTGGCCTGCATCCAGGCCCTGGACCCGCGGCGTTATCTCCAGGCGACTCCGGTGCCGGTCGCTGCCCCAGCGGCCGCTTCGGGCGAAGGGCGCGCCGCGCTCGACGTTGCCGGGCGCGCTCACTAGCCTAGGGCGGTGAACGCCGCCCCCCGACCCGAATTCCCCATCACCGAACTGCTGCCTGCCCTGTGCGCGCAGCTCGAACGGCACCCGCGCCTGGTGCTCGAGGCGCCGCCCGGTGCCGGCAAGACCACCCAGGTGCCGCTGGCGCTGCTTGATGCGCCCTGGCGCGGCGATGGCCGCATCCTGATGCTGGAACCGCGGCGCGTGGCCGCGCGCGCCGCCGCCGGTTTCATGGCCCGCCAGCGCGGCGAAGCGCCCGGCGAAACGGTGGGCTATCGCATCCGCTTCGAAGCGAAGGTGTCCGCGCGCACCCGCATCGAAGTGGTCACCGAAGGCATCCTGACCCGCATGGTGCAGGACGACCCGACGCTGGAAGGCGTGGCGGCGGTCATCTTCGACGAATTCCACGAACGCCATCTGGCGGGCGACCTGGGCCTGGCCCTGGCCCTGGACGTGCAGTCGCAGCTGCGCCCCGACCTGCGCATCGTGGTGATGTCGGCCACGCTCGACGGCGAGGCGCTGGCGCGTTTCCTCGACGCCCCGCGCCTGACCAGCGCCGGCCGCAGCTTCCCGGTGACCGTGGCGCACTTCCCGGCGCGCCGCGAAGAAAGCACCACGGCGCAGCTGCGGCGCTGCATTGCCGAGGCTCTGGAAAAACATCCCGGCGACCTGCTGGTGTTCCTGCCGGGGCAGCGGGAAATCGCGCAGGCGCTGGCGGCGCTCGGGGCAGAGGGGGCCATCGCCGGCGACATCCAGGTGCTGCCCTTGCATGGCGACCTGTCGGTGGACCAGCAGTCCGCCGCGCTGAGCCCCGACCCGCAGGGCCGTCGCCGCATCGTGCTGGCCACCAACGTCGCCGAGAGTTCGGTCACGCTGCCCGGCGTGCGCGTGGTGATCGACCTGGGCCAGGCGCGCGAGCCGCGCTACGACCCCAACTCGGGATTTTCGCGGCTCGAAACCGTGGCGATTTCCCAAGCTTCGGCCGACCAGCGCGCCGGTCGCGCCGGCCGCGTTGCCGAAGGCTGGGCCTACCGCCTCTGGCCCCAGTCGCAGCGCCTGGAACCCATGCGCACGGCGGAAATCGCCCAGGTCGAACTGGCCGGCCTGGCGCTGGAGCTGGCGGCCTGGGGCAGCGACGCACTGCGTTTCCCCGACCCACCGCCGTCCGGCGCGATGGCCGCCGCGCGTGAACTGCTGCAGCGGCTGGGCGCACTCGATGTCGACGCGCGCATCACCGCCTTCGGCCGCCGGCTGCTGGCACTGGGCACCCATCCGCGCCTGGCCGCGATGCTGCACGCCCCGACCGATCCCGAAGACACCGCCCTGGCCTGCGACCTCGCCGCGCTGGTCGAAGCCCGCGACCCGCTGCGCGAGCGCAGCGACGCCCTGGCGGCACGCTGGCAGGCGCTGGCCGCGTTCCGGGCCGGCCGCACGCCGGGGCAGGCAAACCGCGGCGCCCTGGCCGCGATCGACGCCGCCGCCCGGCAGTGGCGACGCCGCCTTCGCTGCGAGGCATCGCCCCCTGCCGACGCACCGGCGCACCGCCTTGGCGACCTGCTGGCGCACGCCTTCCCCGACCGCATCGCGCGCCAGCATCCCGGCGACCCGCGCCGCTACCAGCTGGCCAATGGCCGCATGGCACGCCTGTTCGACGACAGCGCGATGTTCGGCGAACCCTGGCTGGTCGCCAGCGAATTGCGCTTCGAATCGCGCGATTCGCTGGTGCTGCGCGCCGCCCCTGTGGACGAGGCGAGGCTGCAGCGCGACTTCCCCGAACGGTTTTTCGAAGGCGACGTGGTGCGCTGGGACGCCGACGCCCGCGCCCTGGTCAGCCGCCGCGAGCGCCGCTTCGACCGCATCACGCTCGAATCCAAACCTGCCGGCCGGCCCGACCCGGCGCTGGCCGCGCAGGCCCTGACCGACGCCGTCGGCGAGCTCGGCCTGGACGCGCTGCCCTGGACCGACGCCCTGCGGCAATGGCGCGAACGCGTGCGCTGCCTGCGCGAATGGCTGCCCGGGTTGGGCCTGCCCGACCTGTCTGACGAGGCGTTGCTGGAAACCCGCGGGCGCTGGCTGCAGCCGGCCTTCACCGGCAAGACCCGCCTGGACGCGCTGGACGAACAGACCCTGGGCGAGGCGCTGAAATCCGGCATCGACTGGTCGCTACGCCAGCGCATCGACGCCCTGGCGCCGCGGCGGATCACCGTGCCTTCCGGCCAGGAACGCCCGGTGACCTATGCCCTGGGCAGTGCGCCGGTGCTGGCGGTGAAACTGCAGGAGCTGTTCGGCCTGGCCGACACGCCGCGCGTGGCCGACGGCCGCGTGCCGGTGCTGCTGCACCTGCTTTCGCCCGGCGGCAAACCCCTGCAGGTCACCCAGGACCTGCGCAGTTTCTGGCACAGCACCTACCCGGAAGTGCGCAAGGAAATGAAGGGTCGTTACCCCCGCCACCCGTGGCCGGACGACCCCTGGACGGCCACCGCCACCCACCGCGCCAAACCGCGCGGCACCTAGACGGCCGGACAGGCGGCTGCGCTGCGTTCATGTCTTTCAGGTTAGGCTGTATCGGCAAGTCCCTCGTTTCACCAATGATTTCCGGAGACCCGACATGAGCAAGACGAACAAGATCGTTTCGACCGCCATGGCCAAGCTGGGTGATGCCGGCGCAATGGCGAAAAAATCCTGGAACAAGGCCGACCTGGCCAAGAAGGCTGGCGCCCTTGTCAGCGCCGGTGCCGGCGCCGCCGCCGTCAAGCGTGGCTCCAGCGCCGCGATCAAGGCCGTGCGCAAGCACCCGGTTGGTACCGCCGTCGGCGCGGCTGCGCTGGCTGCCGTGGGCGCCGCGGTTTACGCGGTGAACAAGCGCAAGAAGGCCGCCGCCGCCGGTGCCACCGCCAAGAAGTCCACCCAGGTGGCCGCCAAGAAGTCGACGGCGAAAAAGGCCGCGGCCAAGAAGGCGCCTGCCAAGAAGGCCGCCAGCAAGTCGACGGCGCGCAAGTCCGCCGCGAAGAAGGCGCCGGCCAAGAAGGCTTCGACCCGCAAGACCGCGGCAAAGAAGGCCGCGCGCTAAGACTTCCGT
>NZ_CAXBJS010000094.1:0-10413 GCF_963976025.1 uncultured Arenimonas sp. | reverse complement strand
GACGCCCGACTTGACCTCTTCGACGTTGTCCTTGAAGCGGCGCAGCGACTCGAGCTCGCCTTCGAAGACCACCACGCTGTTGCGCAGCACGCGGATCGGCTTGCTCTTCTTGACCACGCCCTCGACCACCAGCGAACCGGCGACGGCGCCGAACTTGGAGCTGCGGAAGACGTCGCGGACTTCGGCGATGCCGATGATCTCTTCGCGGATCTCCATGCCCAGCAGGCCGGAAGCGACCTGCTTCACCTGGTCGATGACGTCGTAGATGATCGAGAAGTAGCGCAGGTCCAGGCCGCTGGTCTCGATGACCTTGCGGGCGCTGGCGTCGGCGCGGACGTTGAAGCCGATGATCACGGCCTTGGAGGTCGCGGCCAGCGTGGCGTCGGACTCGGTGATGCCACCGACGCCCGAGCTGATCACGTTGATCTTGATCATGTCGTTCGACAGGGCCACCAGGGCCTGGCGCAGTGCTTCCACGGAACCCTGCACGTCGGCCTTCACCAGCAGGTTCAGGGTGGCCTGGTCCTTGTCCTGGCCCATCTGGGCCATGATGTCTTCCATGCGGCTGCCGGCGGCGGCCACCAGGCGCGATTCACGGCGCTTGGCGTCACGTTCCTGGGCCACTTCCTTGGCCAGGCGCTCGTCGGCCACGACCACGAAGTCGTCGCCGGCGTCGGGCACGCCCGACAGGCCAAGCACCTGCACCGGGATGGACGGCTGGGCCGAATCGACCTGCTTGCCGGCTTCGTCGAACAGCGCGCGCACGCGGCCGTAATGGGTGCCGCACACCAGGTAGTCGCCCTTCTTCAGGGTGCCCTGCTGCACCAGCACCGTCGCGACCGGGCCGCGGCCCTTGTCCAGCGCCGACTCGATGACCACGCCGGTGGCGCGGGCATCGTAGACGGCCTGCAGTGCCATGACTTCGGCCTGCAGCGAGATCGCCTCGAGCAGCGCGTCCACGCCTTCGCCGGTCTTGGCCGAGACGTTGACGAACTGCACGTCGCCGCCCCATTCCTCGGGCACGACTTCCAGCTTGACCAGGCCCTGCTTGACGTTGTCCGGGTTGGCTTCGGGTTTGTCGATCTTGTTGACGGCGATAAGCAGCGGCACGTTGGCGGCGCGGGCATGCTGCACGGCCTCGACGGTCTGCGGCATCACGCCGTCGTCGGCGGCGACAACCAGCACCACGATGTCGGTGAGCTTGGCGCCGCGGGCACGCATGGAGGTGAAGGCGGAGTGGCCCGGGGTGTCGAGGAAGCTGATGACGCCCTTCTCGGTTTCCACGTGGTAGGCGCCGATGTGCTGGGTGATGCCGCCGGCTTCGCCGGTGGCCACCTTGGTGCGGCGGATGTAGTCGAGCAGCGAGGTCTTGCCGTGGTCGACGTGGCCCATGATGGTGACCACCGGCGGACGGCTCTTCTTCTCGCCCTGGACTTCACCCTGCAGCGCGACCAGCGTGGTCTCGGCGTTGTCTTCTTCGGTCTTGCTGGCGCGGTGGCCAAGCTCTTCGACCACCAGCACCGCGGTGTCGTGGTCGAGCACCTGGTTGATGGTGGCCATGACGCCCATCTTGAACAGCGCGCGCACCACTTCGCCGCCCTTCATGGCCAGCTTCTGGGCCAGGTCGGTGACGGCAATGGAATCGCCGATGAAGACCTCGCGCACGATCGGCGCGGTCGGACGGGAGAAGCCGTGCTGGCCACCGCCGCTGCGCGACGGCTCGGGGCCGCGGGCGCGGGATTTCTTGCGGTTGCCGGCGGCACCACGACGGGCGCGTTCGGATTCGGAAAGGTGCAGCTGGCCGGCGGCGAATCGCGTGGCCTGGCCACCGTCGCCTTCGTTGTCGACCATGGCGTGGGAACCACGCACGGTCTTGCCCTTGCCGGCGGCCTTGCCCGCGGGCGTGGCGGCCTTGGGGCTCGGCGGCGGCGGCGCGGCCGGCTTCGGGCGCGGCTTGCGCTCGTGGATGACGATGGCGCCGGGCGCCAGCGGCGCGACTTCGGGCGCGGCCGGGGCGGCGGGTTCTTGATCTTCGACGACGGGCGCAGCCTTGGCGGCTTCAGCCGCGGCGGCCTTGGCGGCCTCCGCGTTGCGACGCGCAGCCTCGTCGGCCTCGCGCTCGAGCTGGCGCTTGCGGTCGGATTCGGCAATCGCGGCCAGTTCGGCGTCGTTGCGGACCTTGGACTCTTCGAGCTTGCGCAGGGCGTCGGTGCGCTCGTCGGTGACCGGCGCCGCGGCGTCCACTTCGTCACGCTTGACGTAGGTGCGCTTCTGGCGGACCTCGACGGTGACGGTGGACTTGGACTTGCCAGCGCTGACGGTCAGCTCTTCCTGCTTTCGCCGCTGCAGGGTGATCTTGCGCGGGGCGGCGCCTTCGGCCGGCTTGTCGTCCTTGCCGTGCGTGCGGCGCAGGAAGCCAAGCAGCTTCATCTTCTCGGTGCTGCTGACCACCTGATCCGGCCCGCTGAAGGACATGCCTGCGCCGGCCAGCTGCTCGAGCAGCTTCTCGACGGGCATTCCCAGCACTTTGGCCAGTGAACCAACGGTGACTTCAGACATTTGGTGGCGATTCCTTCGTTTCCTGCGCGCGAGGCGCGCAATGGTGACTCTCGGGGCTAGCGGGGTGCAGCGGTCTTATTCGAACCAGTGCGCGCGGGCAGCCATGATCAGCTTGCCGGCACGTTCCTCGTCCATGTCCTCGATGTCGGTGATCTCGTCCGTGGCCAGCTCGGCCAGGTCGTCGCGGCTGACCACGCCGCGCGCGGCCAGGGCGTAGGCCGTGGCCTCGTCCATGCCGTCGAGCGAAAGCAGGTCGTCGGCCGGCTTGTGTTCTTCGATGTCCTCTTCGACCAGCAGGGCCTCGGTAAGCAGGGCGTCGCGGGCGCGGGCGCGCAGTTCCTCGACGATGTCCTCGTCGAAGCCCTCCACCGCCAGAAGCTCGGCGGCCGGCACGTAGGCGATTTCCTCGACCGTGCTGAAACCCTCGGTGACCAGGATGCCGGCGATTTCCTCGTCGACTTCCAGCTTGTCCATGAACAGCTGGCGCGCGGCCGCCTGTTCGGACTCGGATTTGGCGGTCACCTGGTCCTGGGTCATGACGTTGAGCTGCCAGCCGGTCAGGCGGCTGGCCAGGCGCACGTTCTGGCCGCCCTTGCCGATGGCCTGGGCCAGCTTGTCCTCGGCCACGGCCAGGTCCATCGAGCGCTTTTCTTCATCGACGATGATCGACTGCACTTCGGCAGGCGCCATGGCGTTGATGACGAACTGCGCCGGGTTGTCCGACCACAGCACGATGTCGATGCGTTCGCCGTTGAGTTCGTTGCTGACCGCCTGCACGCGCGAACCGCGCATGCCGATGCAGGCACCGATGGGATCGGTGCGGTGGTCGTGGGCCAGCACGGCGATCTTGGCGCGGTCGCCCGGGTCGCGGGCCGCGGCCTTGATCTCGACCAGACCCTGGCCGACTTCCGGCACTTCGAGCTTGAACAGCTCGATCATGAACTCCGGCGCGGTGCGGCTGATGAACAGCTGCGGGCCACGCGCTTCCGAGCGCACGTCCAGCAGGTAACCGCGCACGCGGTCGCCCGGGCGCAGCACGTCGCGCGGGATGGCCTTGTCCTTGGGGATCAGGGCTTCGGCATTGCCGCCCAGGTCCACGTAGACATTGCCACGCTCGACGCGCTTGACGATGCCGTTGATCAGTTCGCCGACGCGGTCCTTCCAGGCATCGACCACCTGCGCACGCTCGGCTTCGCGAACACGCTGCACGATGACCTGCTTGGCGGCCTGGGCGGCGATGCGGCCGAACTCGGCGTTTTCGACCTGCTCTTCGACGTAGTCGCCGACTTCGGCGCCTTCCTTCTCGTCGACGGCGTCCATCAGGCGGATCTGGCGGTCCGGCGATTCCATGACCACGTCGTCGGCCACCACTTCCCAGCGACGGAAGGTTTCGTAGCTGCCGTCGGTCGGGTTGATGGCGACACGCATGGCGACGTCCTGCTCGTGGTAGCGCTTCTTGGCGGCGGACGCCAGCGCGGCTTCCATGGCCTCGATGATCACGCCACGCGGCACGCCCTTTTCATTGGCTACCGCTTCCATCACCAGCAACAGTTCCTTGCTCATCTCTTCCAGCTCCGTGAAAGGCGTCGGACGCCTCAGGGGTTATCGGATTCATTCCCGGTCTTGCGCTTGCCGCGCGGACCGGTGGGTTTGGGCTGGGCCGCCAGGCCCAGGGCGACCAGGTCGGGGACCAGGCGCGCCTTTTCGATGTTCTCGTGGGCGACCGCCATTTCGCGGCCGTCGAAAACCAGCACGATCGTGTTGCCGTCCACGCGCTCGATGCGCGCCTGGAAGCGGCGTCGGCCGTCCACGGGCAGCCGCAGGTTCAACTTGGCCTGTTCGCCGATGAAGCGGGCGAACTGCGCCGGCGTGAACAGCGGGCGGTCGATGCCGGGCGAGGACACTTCCAGCGTGTACTGGGAAGTGATCGGGTCCTCGAGGTCGAGCACCGCGGAAATCTCGCGGCTGACGGCTTCGCAGTCCTCGATGGCGACGTGGCGGCCGGGGGCGTCGATGTACAGGCGCAGCATCGCGCTGTTGCCGGTCGGCGCGAATTCAACGCCCAGCAGTTCAAGACCCAGTCCTTCGACAGTGGGCGCAAGCAGATTGCTGATTTCGGTCGCCTTTCCGGTCATTCGTCGGTCCCGCGCCTCATTCGCGTTGATCAAATTTCAAAAACAAAAAAGGGCCGTGAGGCCCTTTTCCGGTACATCCAGGTTCCGGCTTCCCCGGGATCGGCTGGCAGCCAACCCGGGGAAAAAGCCTGTGCGATGAAACCCTTTCGGAATCCATCGCCAGAAACTGGTAGCGGGGGCAGGATTTGAACCTGCGACCTTCGGGTTATGAGCCCGACGAGCTGCCAGACTGCTCCACCCCGCAGCAGTGAGCGCGCATTATAGGGGGCTAGGCTTTCGCGGCGCAAGCCCGGCGTTTGTTTACCGCTCAGCCAGGGCTCAGACCGGGAACGCCAGGCCCACCCAGTGAAGGATGGTGTCGGCGAAAAGGCCAAGCGCCAGCAGCGCGACCGCGTTGACCGCAAACAGCACGCGCAGGTGGCTGTCGGGGTGCAGCTTGGGGCCCTCGCCTTCCGGCTCGTCGAAGAACATGGCCTTCATCACCCGCAGGTAGTAGAAGGCGCCGATCACCGCGCACACCACGCCGACCACGGCCAGCCACAGCAGGCCGGCGTCCAGGGCCGCCAGCAGGACTTCAAGCTTGGCCCAGAAGCCCAGGAACGGCGGCACGCCGGCCAGCGAGGCCATGACGAACATCACCAGCAGGGCCTGGAACGGATTGCGCGCCCACAGGCCGCGGAAGTCGGAGATTTCCTCGGCTTCGTGGCCCTTGCGCGACAGCAGGATGATGGCGCCGAAGGCCGCCGCCGACATCAGCGCGTAGGCAATGGCGTAGAACATCGCCGCGCCGTGGCCCAGCGGCCCTCCATGGGCCAGGCCCATGAACAGGAAGCCAACGTGCGAAATGGTCGAGTAGGCCAGCATGCGCTTGAGGTTGGTCTGCACCAGCGCGACCAGGTTGCCCACCACCAGCGACAGCGCCGCCAGCCAGGCGACCATGTCCTGCCACTGCGCGTCGAGCGGGCCGACGCCGTCCTCGAGCAGGCGGTAGGCCATGCCGAAGGCGGCCAGCTTGGGCGCCGAGCCGATGAACAGCGTGATCGCGGTCGGGGCGCCGTGGTAGGTGTCGGGCAGCCACATGTGGAAGGGTGCGGCGCCGAACTTGAAGGCGATGCCGACCAGCATGAACACCACGCCGAACAGCAGCAGCGTGCGGTCGCCGGTGGACGCCGCGGCGGCGTGGATCTCGCCCAGCTGCAGGCTGCCGGTGGCGCCGTAGATCATGGACATGCCGTACAGCAGCAGGCCCGAGGCCAGCGAACCGAGCACGAAATATTTCATCGCCGCTTCCGAGCAGCGCGGGTTGTCGCGGTCCATGGCGACCAGGCCGTAGGAGCTCAGCGCCAGCAGTTCCAGGCCCAGGTACAGCACCAGCATGCTGCCGGCCGAGACCATCAGCATCATGCCCAGCACCGAGAACAGGCCCAGCACGTAGAACTCGCCCTTGAACAGGCCACGGTCCTGCAGGTAGGGCTTGGCGTAGATGAAGGACGCCGCGGCCACCAGGTAGATGGTGATCTTGAGCACGTCGCCGATGGTGTCGCGCACGAACAGGTTGGCAAAACCCCAGGTGGTTTCCGCACCCAGTTCGCGCGCGGTCAGCACGGCGGCGGCGGCCAGGATGAACAGGGCCAGGAAATGGGTGAGGCCGCGACGTGCATCCGAGAGGAACAGGTCGATCATCAGCAGGGCGAAGGCTGCGCCGCAGACAAAGATCTCCGGCCCCAGGGGCTGGAGGTCGGCAAGTGTGGGCATCGGCAGGGCCATCGGGGCTTCCTTACAGCTTGGTGGCGGCGAGCTGGGTCAGCAGCTGCGCGATCGGTGCTTCCATGAGGTCGGTCAGCGGCTTGGGGTACACGCCCAGCGCCAGGGTGCCCAGGGCGAACACGCCCAGCACCAGGACTTCGCGGCCGTTGATGTCGGTGAGCTCGGCGACATGGTGGTTGGCGACGTCGCCAAAGACCACGCGCTTGACCATCCACAGGGTGTAGGCCGCGCCGAGGATCAGCGTGAAGCCGGCGCCGAAGGCGACCCAGGCGTTGTACTGGAACGCGGCCAGGATGACCATGAACTCGCCGACGAAACCCGAGGTGCCCGGCAGGCCGGCATTGGCCATCGCGAAGAACACGAAGAAGGCGGCGAACCAGGGCATGGTGTTCACCACGCCGCCGTAGTCGCGGATCATGCGGCTGTGCATCCGGTCGTAGACGACACCCACGCACGAGAACATGGCGCCGGAAATGAAGCCGTGCGAAATCATCTGCACCATCGCACCCTGCACGCCCAGCTGGGCGGCGTCGGTATTGCCCAGCTCGCGCACCAGCGCGAAGGCGATGAAGGTGCCCAGGGTGACGAAGCCCATGTGCGCGATCGACGAATAGGCGATCAGCTTCTTCATGTCTTCCTGCACCAGCGCCACCAGGCCGATGTAGATCACCGCCGCCAGCGACAGCGCGATCACCAGCCAGGCCCACTCCTGCCCCGCATCGGGCACGAGCGGCAGCGTGAAGCGCAGGAAGCCGTAGCCGCCGATCTTGAGCATGATCGCCGCCAGGATGACCGAACCGCCCGTGGGCGCCTCGACGTGGGCGTCGGGCAACCAGGTGTGCACCGGGAACATCGGCACCTTCACCGCGAACGCGGCCAGGAAGGCGAAGAACAGCCACATCTGTTCCTGGGCGGTCAGCTTGAGCTGGTAGAGGTCGGCCAGCTGGAAGCTGGCGCCGCCCTCCAGGCGTTCGCCCGAGACGATGTACAGGTACACCAGGCCGACCAGCATGAACACCGAGCCCAGGAAGGTGTACAGGAAGAACTTGATCGAGGCATACACGCGCCGCGGGCCACCCCAGACGCCGATGATGATGAACATCGGGATCAGCATGGCCTCGAAGAACACGTAGAACAGGATGGCGTCGAGCGCGCAGAAGACGCCGATCATCATGCCCTCGAGGATCAGGAAGGCGGCGAAATACTGGTGCGCCCGGCGCTCGACCGAACCCCAGGCGCCCACCAGCACCAGGGCCGTGGTCAGGGTGGTCAGCGCGATCAGCGCGATCGACAGGCCGTCCACGCCCATGTGGTAGCGGATGTCGAAGCTCGGGATCCAGCTGCGGTCCTCGACGAAACGCATCGCGGCCGAACTGCCGTCGTGGCCGGCGAACAGGAACAGGCTCAGGGCCAGGGTGGCGACCGCGACAAGCAGCGCGAACCACTTGGCCTGGGTCTGGCGGGCGTCGCCGAAGGCCAGCGTCAGGATGCCACCGAGGATCGGCAGCCAGACCAGGACGCTCAGCAGGGGCCAGGAGGATTGCATCGGGTCTTCCTTGTCAGTCTCAGGCGCCGGTCATCTTGACCAGCACCGCCAGCAGGACGATGAGGCCAATGATCATGGCGAAGGCGTAGTTGTAGAGGCGACCGGTCTGCAGGTGGCGCAGCAGTCCGCCGACGCGGTCGACCAGGGTGGCCGTACCGTTCACCAGCAGGCCGTCGATAAGACCGGCGTCACCGCGCTTCCAGGAGAACTTGCCCAGCTTGATGCCGCCGCCGGCGAAGCCCTTGATCCACAGGTCGTCGAAACCGTACTTGTTCTCGAGCAGGCGCACGATGGGCGCGAACAGCTTCGCGAACCGATCGGCCAGGGCCGTGTTGAACAGGTAGATGTAGGTGGCCAGGGCGAAACCCGCGAAGGCCAGCCAGAACACGATGCTGGCGTAGAAGTGGGTGCCGAAGCCGACCGCGGCCCAGAACCAGCCATTGTGATCGTGCCAGAGCACCTTGCCCGCCATGGCGACGGTGTCGTGCGCCGGCATCACTTCGATGGCGCCGCGGAAGTACTCGCCGAACAGCATCGGGCCGACCGTGAAGAAGCCGATGAAGATCGACGGGATCGCCAGCAGGATCAGCGGCACGGTGACCACCCACGGCGACTCGTGCGGTTCGACCGGGCCGTGGTGGCCGTGGTGGTCGTCGGCGTGTTCATCGTGGTGGGCCACGTCGCGGAAACGCTCCTTGCCGTGGAAGGTCATGTACAGCAGGCGGAAGCTGTAGAAGGCGGTGACGAACACGCCCAGCAGCACCGCGTAATAGCCGTACTGCTGCACCCAGCCACCCTGTTCCGCCGCCTTCTGCGCGGCGACGATGATGGTGTCCTTGGAGAAATAACCCGACAGGAAGGGCGTGCCGACCAGGGCCAGGGTACCGATCAGGCTGGTCCAGTAGGTGATGGGCATGTACTTCTTCAGGCCGCCCATCTTGCGCATGTCCTGCTCGTGGTGCATGCCGATGATCACCGAGCCGGCCGCCAGGAACAGCAGCGCCTTGAAGAAGGCGTGGGTCATCAGGTGGAACACCGCGGCCGAATACGCCGAGACGCCCAGGGCGACGGTCATGTAGCCGAGCTGCGAGAGCGTGGAATACGCGACCACGCGCTTGATGTCGTTCTGCACGATGCCGATCAGGCCGGTGAAGAAGGCCGTGGTGGCGCCGATGAACAGCACGAAGGCCAGCGCGGTTTCGCTTTGTTCGAACAGCGGCGACATGCGCGCCACCATGAAGATGCCGGCGGTGACCATGGTCGCGGCGTGGATGAGCGCCGAGATCGGGGTCGGGCCTTCCATCGAGTCCGGCAGCCACACGTGCAGCGGAACCTGGGCCGATTTGCCCATGGCGCCGATGAACAGGCAGATGCAGATGAAGGTCATGATCTCGACATCCACCGGGCCCGAGAGCACGTCCATGCTCCAGCCGCCCATGCCGATCTTGCCCGACCACAGGGTGAAGGTGCCCTGCAGTTCGCTGTTGTAGGCATGCGCGAAGACGGTGGCGTAGTCGAGCGTGCCGACCCAGGCCAGCACGCCGGCGATGCCGAGCAGGAAGCCGAAGTCACCGACGCGGTTGACCAGGAAGGCCTTGAGGTTGGCGAAGATGGCGGTCGGGCGCTTGTACCAGAAGCCGATGAGCAGGTAGGACACCAGGCCCACCGCTTCCCAGCCGAAGAACAGCTGCAGGAAGTTGTTGCTCATCACCAGCATCAGCATGGAGAAGGTGAACAGCGAGATGTAGCTGAAGAAACGCTGGTAACCCGGGTCTTCTTCCATGTAGCCGATGGTGTAGATGTGCACCAGCAAGGAAACGAAGGTGACCACCACCATCATCATGGCCGTGAGCGTGTCGACCATGAAGCCGACGTGGGCCGAATAGCCGCCCACTTCGAAGAAGGTGTAGACGTTCTGGTTGAACGGCGCCGCGTCCATGCCCAGGAACTGCCAGAGCACGTGCAGCGACAGCGCGCAGCTGACCGCCACGCCCAGGATGGTGACCCAGTGCGCGCCGGCGCGGCCCACCTGCTTGCCGAACAGGCCGGCGATGACCGAGCCCAGCAGGGGCGCGAGGGCGATGACCAGCAGGATGTTCATTGAAATCATCGCGCGATCAACCCTTCAGCGAATCGAGTTCGGCGACATTGATGGTCCGCCGGTTGCGGAACAGCGTCACCAGGATGGCCAGGCCGATGGCGGCCTCGGAAGCCGCCACGGTAAGAATGAAGAACACGAAGATCTGGCCGTCGACGTCGCCCAGGAAGCGCGAGAAGGCCACGAAGTTGATGTTCACCGCCAGCAGCATCAGCTCGATGCACATCAGCAGCACAATGACGTTCTTGCGGTTGATGAAGATGCCGGCCACCGAGATGCAGAACAGCACCGCGGCAAGCGCGAGGTAA
>NZ_CAXBJS010000093.1:0-10556 GCF_963976025.1 uncultured Arenimonas sp. | reverse complement strand
GGTTTTTTTTTGCACCTGTCCCCTTTCCGTGTTTTCCTGTGGGGCATGGGCGCGTTAGCAACGCTCGACTACATCGTCCTGGCGGCTTACGTGCTGGTGCTGATCGCGGTTTGCGTTCGCGTCAGCCGGCGCAGCCCCGACAGCGACGAACTGTTCCTGGCCGGGCGTACGCTCGGAGCCGGCGTGGTTGGCCTGTCGCTGTTTGCCTCCAACATCTCCTCGACCACACTGATCGGCCTGCCCGGCGCCGCCTGGAGCAGCGGCATCGCGGTGGCCAACTACGAATGGATGGCGGCGCTGGTGCTGGTGTTCACCGCGGTGTTCGTGACGCCGACGCTGCTGGGCAACCGCATCACCACGCTGCCCGAACTGCTGGAACGGCGCTTCGATGCACGCATGCGCAAATACCTGTCGGGCGTGTCGGTCTTCCTTTCCATCGTGCTCGACACCGCCGGCAGCCTGTTCGCCGGCGCGCTGGTGCTGCAGGTGTTTTTCCCGGGCCTGCCGCTGGGCGCCACCATCGCGGCGCTGGCGGTGTTCGCCGGCCTCTACACCGCGGCCGGTGGCCTGCGCGCCGTGGTTTACACCGACGTGCTGCAGTCGATCGTGTTGCTGGCCGGTTCGGCCATGCTGGCCTGGCTGGTGTTCGCCGAGTTCGATTTTTCCTGGGCGGCGGTGAAGGCGTCGATGCCGGCCGACCACCTGAGCCTTATCCGCCCGATGGACGACCCCAACCTGCCCTGGCTGGGCACGCTGATCGGCCTGCCCATCCTGGGTTTTTACTACTGGACGATGAACCAGTACGTCTCGCAGCGGCTGCTGGGCGCGCGCGACATGAAGGCCGCCGGCGGCGGCGCCCTGCTGGCAGCGGGCCTGAAGCTGCTGCCGCTGTTCCTGATGGTGCTGCCCGGCGCCATGGCGATTTCGCTGCTGCCCGACCTGCAGCGCGGCGACGAGGTCTTCCCGAGGCTGCTGGCCGAATACGCGCCCGCTGGCCTGGTCGGCCTGGTGCTGGCGGCGCTGCTGGCGGCGATCATGTCGAGCGTCGATTCGGCCCTGAACTCGGCGTCCACGCTGATCACCCTCGATTTCGTGCAGCCGCGCCGGCCCGGCCTCGACACGCGCGCGCTGGCGCGCCTGGGCCGCTGGATCACGCTGGGGCTGATGGCCCTGGCGGCGCTGTGGGCACCGATGATCGAGTCCTTCCCGGGCTTGTTCGCCTACCTGCAGCAGGCCTTTGCCTACGTCACGCCGCCGCTGGTGGCGGTGTTCGCGCTGGCCTTCCTGGACAAGCGGCTGGGCGCGCGCGCGGCGCTGTATGCCACCGCCAGCGGCCATGCCTTCAGCGCGGGCTGGTTCGTCGCCACGCAGCTGGGCTGGCTGGACCTGCACTTCACCATCGTCGCCGGCCTGCTGTTCGTCGTGACCGTGCTGTTCGCGTTCGCGTGGCGGCGGGTCACGGGGGAAAGCCCCGCGCCCGCCGCACTGGCGGTGCTCGATCAGGCCGCGGCGTCGGCCTCGCCGGCCTGGTTGCGGCCGGCGGCCTTGGCCATGACGGTGGCGACCGCGGCCCTGGTGCTGGCCTTCTGGTGACCGTCCGGGCCGCGCACGGCGGCCAGGAAGTCCTTGCCCCAGCGGTCGACGTCATAGTTTTCGACGATGCCGTAAAGCTGCCGCAGCCGGCCTTCGGCTTCGTCCGAATCCATCGCCAGCGCCTGGCCCAGGGCCGCGGTCAGGTCGGCCGGGTCGTGCGGGTTGGTCAGCACCGCGCCCTTCATTTCCGCGGCGGCGCCGGCGAACTCCGACAGCACCAGCACGCCCTTGCCACCTTCGATGCCCTGGGTGGCGACGAACTCCTTCGCCACCAGGTTCAGGCCGTCGCGCAGCGGGGTGATCCACATCACGTCCGAGGCGGCGTAATGCGCCACCACTTCCTCGAAGGGCAGGCTGCGGGCGAAAAAGCGCACCGGCGTCCAGTCCAGGCGCGAGTGTTTGCCGTTGATTCGGCCCACGGCCTGTTCGATCTGGGTCTGCAGCTTCTGGTAGATGGTCATTTCCTTGGCCGCCGGCACGCAGATCATCAGCAGCGTCACCGTGCCGGCCAGCTGCGGCTGCGCTTCGAGCAGGCGTTCGAAGGCGTTCAACTTTTCCAGGATGCCCTTGGTGTAGTCCAGGCGTTCGATCGAAAGCACCAGCTTGCGCGGGCTGATTTCACGGCGCAGTTTTTCCAGCGTGGCGCGGGTGCCGCGCTGGGCCAGCACGTCGCGGATGCGGCCCAGGTCGGTGCCCACCGGGTGCGCGCCCAGGCCAACCTCGCGGTCGCCCACGCGCATGCGCGTGACCATCGACTCCAGGCCCACCGCGCAGCCGTAGGTCAGGAAGCGCGGCGCGCAGCCTTCGCGTTCCAGCACTTCCACCGGCATCGCGCCGCGCACCACGTCGACGAAGTTTTCGACCTGGCGCGGGATGTGGAAGCCGATGTAGTCGCAGCTGAGCAGGCTGCCCAGGATCTCGCGCCGCCAGGGCACCACGTTGAAGATGTCGGCCGAGGGGAAATAGGTGTGGTGGAAGAAGGCGATCTTCAGGTCCGGGCGCAGCTCGCGCAGGCGCGCCGGCACCATCCACAGGTTGTAGTCGTGCAGCCAGACGGTGGCGCCGGGCGCGGCCTCGGCGGCGGCGGCTTCGGCGAACTTGCGGTTCACCTTCAGGAACACCTTCCAGTCGTCCTCGCGGAAACGCGCGCGCTCCCAGAAGGTGTGCAGCATCGGCCAGAAGGCTTCCTTCGAAAAACGCTTGTAGAACGCATCGACTTCCGATTTGGCCAGCGGCACGCGGGCGGCGGTCAGGTTCGGGTAGCGGTCCGCGTCCACCGGCGTGCGCGCCTCGAAGCCGGGGCGTTTTGCGTCGTCGAGCGTCCAGGCCACCCAGGACCCGGGCTGGCCGCTGCCGAAGAAGCTGAGCAGGCTCGGGATGATGCCGTTGGGCGAGGCGTGGCGCTTCTGCACGCGCTTGCCGTCTTCCACCGATTCGTCGAAGGGCAGGCGGTGGTAAACCATCACCAGGTCTGACTTGCCCTGGCCGGTGCAGGCGGGCTTGTCGACGTAGGGGTCGTTCGCGGGCAGGAAGCCGAAGTGTTCGATCGCCTCGAGGATGCCGCCGCAGCCGGCATCGTCGGCGTGCAGCACGCGCTCGTGGCGCTGCGTGGCCTCCAGCAGCGCCGGTTCGGAACGGCCCACGCACACGCCCTGGAAGCCGGCGTCGAACATCGACAGGTCGTTGAGCGTATCGCCGGCGACCAGGATGCGGTCGCGGCCCATGTCCAGCTGTTCGGCCAGCGCGATCAGGGTGCGGCCCTTGTCGGTGCGCGGCGGCAGGATGTCCAGGTAGCGATCGGCGGAATAGAGCACGTCGCAGCCCAGTTCGCTGGCGGCGGCCTCGATGTCGTCGCGGTGGCGCGCCAGCACGTCGGGGTCGCAGAAATAGGAGCAGCGGCGCTCCTGCGGCACGTCCTGGCGCTGCAGGGCCGGGAAGCGGCGCATGGCCTTGGCGACCACGTGTTCGCCGGGCCAGCGCGCGTCGATGCCCGACTGCAGCGGCTGCAGCGGCTGCAGCGTGCGGCCGCAGGCCACCGTCGCGCCGACGTCGCAGACCAGGTAGTCCGGGCGCGGCAGCGAAGGATCGGAAAGCAGGGGGATCACGGCCTCGAGGCTGCGGCCGGTGACCCAGACCAGGCGGATGCCCGGATGCTGGTCGACCAGGCGGTAGAGCCGCTGGCGGTGGCCGGCTTCACCGGCCAGGAAGGTGCCGTCCAGGTCGGTGGCCAGCACCAGGGCGGGTTTGTTGGTGAGGGAGTTCATGGATTCGCCTTTCTGGTTGCTCAACGGGTTTCCTTGTTGCTCGAAGCCAGGTCGGCCTCGGTTTGGGTTTCAGGCAGCAGCTCAAGCGCCGCCGGGGTGGTGCGCAGCATCGGGTGGAACGGGGTCGGGTGGGCGCGGCCACGGCGCGCGGCCAGGCGCAGCAGCAGGAACACCGCCAGCGCCGCCAGCACTGCCGCGAAATAGGCGGGCAGGGCGCCCGGGCCGAACCGGCCCATCAGCTCGCCGGCAATCGCCGGGCCCAGGGCGGCACCGATGCCGTGCACCAGCAGCAGGCTCGAACAGCCCGACAGCAGGTCTTCGGGCGGCAGCGTGTCGAGCATGTGCGCCACGCTCATCGGGTAGATCGAAAACGCGAGGCCGCCAAAGGTAAAAAACAGCGCGTACACCGGCCAGGGGCCCCAGTCGCCCGCCAGCAGGGCCAGCAGTGATACGCCGGCGGCCGCCAGGCAGGCCAGGGCCAGGCCGATGCGCCGGTCCACCCGGTCCGACAGCCGGCCTACCGGCCACTGCAGCAGCGCGCCGCCCAGGATGGTGGCGACCATGAAGTGCGACACGCCGTCGCGGTCGAAGCCCAGCTGCCCGGCGTACACCGGGCCCAGGCCCCAGAACGCGCCCATGGCCAGCCCGGAAATACCGGCGGCCAGGGTTGCCGCCGGCGCCATGGCGTAAAGCTTGCGCAGCCCCAGCCGGGCATTGGGCGGGATGCTGGGCTGGGCCAGGCGGGTCAGCGTCACCGGCAGGGCCGAGGCGCAGATCAGGATCGCGACCAGGCTGAAGAGCAGGAAACCGCCGTCCACGCCCAGGCCCAGCAGCAGCTGGCCCGCGGCCAGTGCGCCCAGGTTCACCGCCATGTAAACGGTGAAGATGCGGCCACGCAGGGCCGGGTCGGGCTGGGCGTTGAGCCAGCTTTCGATCACCGTGT
Organism: uncultured Arenimonas sp.; assembly: GCF_963976025.1. Lineage (NCBI taxonomy): Bacteria > Pseudomonadati > Pseudomonadota > Gammaproteobacteria > Lysobacterales > Lysobacteraceae > Arenimonas > uncultured Arenimonas sp. The sequence goes on along the minus strand of NZ_CAXBJS010000093.1, from coordinate 5,756 downwards.
ACAGGCCGACCAGGGCGATGCCGGTGAACAGGCGCAGGCCGAACCAGGCGACCGGGTTAACGAAGATCGGGTGCATCAGCACCGCGATGGCGGCCAGCCCGGTGAAGAAGGCGAAGGTGCGCACGTGGCCGATGCGGCGCACCAGCGGCGGCGCCAGGAAGGTGCCGACGAAGAACCCCGCGAAGTAGCCCGACATCACCAGGCCCAGGGTCCGGTCGTCGAATCCCTCGATGCCACCGCGCACCGCCAGCAGGGTGCCCAGCAGGCCGCTGCCGGCCAGCAGCAGGGCCACGCCCGCCAGCAAGGCGGCCAGTGGCAGGACCACGCGGATCATCGTTACTCCCGGTACAAGCAAGTCCGAGATTGTAACATATTGATCTGAATGGGAAAAATCACAGGGCTTGAATCGCGCTCCGCTCCCCCCACTAATGCGCGGTCCCCACCTTGTTTCCCTGGAATTGATCCATGCCGATCTACGCCTTCGAATGCAGCGCCTGCGGCCACGCCTTCGACCGGCTGCAGAAGCTGTCCGACGCCGACCCCACCGACTGCCCCGAATGTGGCCAGGCGCAGGTGCGCCGGCAGGTCACAGCGCCCAGCTTCAGGCTGGCGGGCAGCGGCTGGTACGAAACCGACTTCAAGAAGGACGGCGACAAGAAGCGCAACCTCGCCGACGGCGGCGACAAGCCGGCCAGCAAGCCCGAGGCCAAGTCCGACGCCAAGTCCGATTCCAAGCCCGCGCCGGCCAAGCCGGACGCCAAGCCCGCCGCCTGAGCCCTTGCCGGGTTTTGCGGCCGCAGGGTAGGGTCGGGGCATGAAAACCAAGACCCCGCTGCTGCTTTGTTCCTTCGTGCTGCTGGCCGCCTGCGCCGGCGAGCCCCAGGCCCCCGTCGCGCCCGCGTCGTCGCCGGCCACTTCGGCCCCGGAAGCGCCTGCGCCCGCCGATGCCTTCATGGCCCGGCTGGCCGAACACTGTGGCGAGGCCTTCGCCGGCCGCATCGTCGCCGACGAGCCGCCGCCGGAAGGCGACGATCCCTTCGCCGGCAAGCCGCTGGTGATGCACGTGCGCGAGTGCTCGGCGACTGAGCTCAAGGTGCCTTTCCACGTGGGCGACGACCATTCGCGCACCTGGGTGATCACCCGCACCGACACCGGCCTGCGCCTCAAGCACGACCATCGCCACGCCGACGGCAGCCCGGACGCGGTCACCATGTACGGCGGCGACACCGACGGCGACGGCACCGCGGTGCGCCAGAGTTTCCCGGTGGACGCCGAGTCGGTGGCCATGTTCGGCCGCGAGGGCCTGAAGGCCTCGATCCAGAACACCTGGGCGATGGAAATCGAGCCCGGCCAGCGTTTCCTCTACGAACTCTCCCGCCCGGGCGGCCGGCTGTTCCAGGTCGAGTTCGACCTGAGCCAGCCCGTCGAGCCGCCGCCGGCGCCCTGGGGCCACGAATAAGCTCCACGCTCCTGCAGGGATGGCCTGCGGCTGGATTTGCCGGGAAACCGCCCAGGACCTACCATTACGGGCTTTTCCGGGGTCGGATTCCCGCCCCCGCGCCATGATTTCCGGAGCCAGCATGCGCAGCCATTTCTGCGGCCTCGTGGACGAGTCCATGATCGGCCAGACCGTCACCCTTTGCGGCTGGGCCGATGTCGCCCGCGACCTGGGTGGCGTGTGTTTCATCGACCTGCGCGACCACGAAGGCATCGTCCAGGTGGTGGCCGAACCCTCCGGGGCCGAAGGCAACGCCGCGGTGGTGAAGGCCGCCGCCGCCGTCGGTTACGAGGATTGCCTGCGCATCACCGGCACCGTGCGCGCCCGCCATTCGGTCAACGACCGCATCCGCACCGGCAAGGTCGAAGTCGTGGCCACCGCCATCGAAGTGCTGAACAAGGCCGAGCCGCTGCCTTTCCACGCGCATGAAAACGCCGGCGAGGACATCCGCCTCAAGTACCGCTACCTCGACCTGCGCCGCCCGGAAATGCAGAAGATGATGCGCACCCGCATCAAGCTGGTGCAGGCGCTGCGCCGCTGGCTGGACGCGCGTGGTTTCCAGGACATCGAAACGCCCATCCTCACCAAGGCCACGCCCGAGGGCGCGCGCGACTTCCTGGTGCCGGCGCGAATGCACGCCGGTGAGTTCTACGCGCTGCCGCAGTCGCCGCAGCTGTTCAAGCAGATCCTGATGGTGGCCGGCTTCGACCGCTACTACCAGATCGCCCGCTGCTTCCGCGACGAAGCCCTGCGCGCCGACCGCCAGCTCGAATTCACCCAGCTCGACATGGAGTTCGCCTGGGTGTCCGAGCGCGACGTACAGGACGCGGTGGAAGGCATGATCCGCGAGGTCTTCAAGGAAGTGATCGACGTCGAACTCGACGCCAGCTTCCCGCGCCTGACCTGGGCCGAGGCCATGCGCCGCTTCGGTTCCGACAAGCCCGACCTGCGCAACCCGCTGGAACTGGTGGACGTGGCCGAACTGGTGAAGGACTGCGGCTTCAAGGTCTTCGCCGATGCCGCCAGCGAAGACGGCGGCCGCGTCGCCGCGCTGCGCATCCCCGGCGGCGCCACGCTCAGCCGCAAGCAGATCGACGAATACGCCGCCCACGCCGCCAAGTACGGCGCCAAGGGCCTGGCCTACGCCAAGCTCGACGAGGCCGGCGCGGTGAACTCGCCGATCGCCAAGTTCTTCGACGAAGCCGCCTTCACCGCGCTGCTGCAGGCCGTCGGCGCCCAGGCGGGCGACATGGTGTTCTTCGGTGCCGGCGCCTGGAACAAGGTCTGCGACTTCATGGGCGCGGTGCGCCTGAAGGCCGGCAAGGATTTTGGCCTGGTCCAGCACGCCTGGAAGCCACTGTGGGTCACCGACTTCCCGATGTTCGAGTGGGACGAGGAAGAAAGCCGTTACGTCGCCCTGCACCATCCGTTCACGGCGCCAGCGATCGACGACATCGCCGAGCTCAAGGCCAATGCCCGCATCGCGGTGTCGCGTGGTTACGACATGGTGCTAAACGGCAACGAAATCGGCGGCGGCTCGATCCGTATCCACCGCTCCGACATGCAAAGCGCGGTCTTCGACCTGCTGGGCATCGGTGCGGAAGAGGCCGAGGCCAAGTTCGGCTTCCTGCTCGACGCGCTGCGTTACGGCGCGCCGCCTCACGGTGGCATCGCGTTCGGCATCGACCGCATCGCGGCGCTGATGGCCGGCACCGAATCGATCCGCGACGTCATCGCCTTCCCCAAGACCACCACGGCGCAGTGCCTGATGACCGGCGCGCCGTCGCCGGTGCCCGAAGTGCAGCTGGCCGAAGTGCACGTGCGCGCGGTGCCCAAGGCCCCGGCCGCCAAGGAGTAAAGCCCTGGCGACCGCGGCCCCCACCGGCGACCGCGTCATCCTGCTCCACGGCGTGTGGATGCGCGGGCTGACGCTGTGGCCGCTGGCAAGGCGGCTGCGCCGCTTTGGCTACCGCGCCGAGGTATTCGACTACGCCAGCCTGCTGCACGGGCCGGCGCCCAGCGTCGACAAGCTGGCCGGCCGCCTGCAGGCGCTGGCCGATGGCCCGGTGCACCTGGTCGGCCACAGCCTGGGCGGCCTGGTGGCCCTGGAAACCGTCGGCAGTTATGCCGGCCTGCCGCCCGGGCGCGTGCTGTGCCTGGGCTCGCCGCTGGCCGGCTCCAGTGCCGCCCGTGGCCTGGCCCGCCACCACCTGGGCTTCTGGCTGGGCCGCAGCGGCACCCTGCTGCGCAGCGGCCTGCATGCCCTGCCTGAAGGCCGGGAAGTCGGCGTGATCGCCGGCAGCAAGCCGATGGGCCTGGGCAGGTATTTCGGCGACTTCGACGGTCTCAACGACGGCACCGTGGCGGTCTGGGAAACCCGGCTGCCCGGCCTGGCCGACCACCGGGTGCTGCCCGACAGCCACACCGGCCTGCTGCTCGACCCGCGCGTGGGCGACCTGGCGGCGGGATTCCTGCGCGATGGCCGCTTCCCGGCCTGAAGTCCGCTGCGGCCAGGGGCCCGGCCGTATAATCACCGCTTAGCCACAGCACAAAGAGTCGGGTTCATGGGCAGATTGATGGCCATCGAAGGGCGCAAGAACGCCCAGGACGCCAAGCGCGGCAAGGTTTTCACCAAGGTCATCCGCGAGATTTCCACCGCCGCGCGCCTGGGCGGCGGCGACCCCAAGGCCAATCCGCGCCTGCGCGTGGCCGTGGACAAGGCCCTGGCGGTGAACATGACCCGCGACGTGATCGAGCGCGCGATCAAGAAGGCCACCGGCGAACTCGAAGGCATCAGCTACGAGGAAATCCGCTACGAGGGTTACGCGCCCGGCGGCGTTGCCGTCATCGTCGATTGCCTGACCGACAACAAGGTCCGCACCGTCGCCGACGTGCGCCACGCCTTCAACAAGTGCGGCGGCAACCTGGGCACCGATGGCTCGGTGGCCTTCATGTTCCGCAAGCTTGGCGTGCTCAGCTTCGGACCCGAAAGCAGCGAAGACGCCATCACCGAAGCCGCCATCGAAGCCGGCGCCGACGACGTGGCCAGCTATCCGGACGACGGCGTCATCGAGGTGCTGACCTCGCCCGAGGCCTTCGAGGAAGTAAAGGCGGCGATGGTCGCGGCCGGCCACGTGCCGCTGGACGCGCAGGTGACCATGCGCGCGGAAAACGACAGCAAGGTCGAAGGCGAGGTCGCGCTGCAGGTCAAGAAGATGCTCGACATGCTCGAGGACCTCGACGACGTTCAGGACGTCTACCACAACGCCGACCTGGGCGACGCCGCCTGGACGTGACCCGCATCCTCGGCATCGACCCGGGCTCGCAGCGCACGGGCATCGGCCTGGTGGACGTGGATGCGTTGGGTAAAAGCACCTACGTGCACTGCCAGGCGCTGAACCTGCTGCAGGACACCGACGACTTCCCGGCGCGCCTGGGCAAGCTGGTGTTCGACCTCGAAGACATCCTGTCCGAGTGGAAGCCGACCGTGGTCGCCATCGAATCGGTCTTCATGGCCAAGTCGGCCACCTCGGCGCTGAAGCTTGGCCACGCCCGCGGCGCGGCCATCGCGACGGTCGTCCGCCATGGCCTGCCGGTTCACGAATACGCGCCGCGGCAGATCAAACAATCGCTGGTGGGCACCGGTGCGGCCGACAAGGACCAGGTCCAGCACATGGTCCGGCTGCTGCTGTCGCTGCCCGACAAGAAACTGCAGGCCGACGCCGCCGACGCACTGGCGGTGGCCCTGACCCACGCCCATACCAGCGCCACGGCCGGCCGCACCGGCTTGGCCGCGGCCCTGCTGAGGAGACGCCGATGATCGGTCGCCTGAAAGGCATCCTGGTGTACAAATCGCCGCCGCAGCTGATGGTGGACGTCAACGGCGTCGGCTACGAACTCTCGGCGCCGATGAGCACCTTCTACGACCTGCCGGAAGTGGGGCGCGAAGTCACACTGTCCACGCACTACGCGGTGAAGGAAGACGGCGTGGCGCTGTACGGTTTCCTCACCGAAGCCGAACGCCGCCTGTTCCGCGAGGTGCAGAAGGTCACCGGCGTCGGCGCCAAGATCGCCCTGGCGGTGCTGTCGGGCGCCAGCGTCGACGACTTCGCGCGGCTGGTGCAGTCCGGCGACATCACCGCGCTGACCCGCATCCCGGGCATCGGCAAGAAGACCGCCGAACGCATGGTGGTCGAGCTGCGCGACCGCGCGGCCGACTTCGCCGGCGGCGGTGCGGTCTTCACCGGCACCGGCGGGG
>NZ_CAXBJS010000092.1:0-10607 GCF_963976025.1 uncultured Arenimonas sp. | reverse complement strand
TCCGCACCGACGGCCCGCAGTCGCACTTTTCCAAGGCCGGCACGCCGACCATGGGCGGCGCCCTGATCCTGCTCACCATCGGCCTGTCCACGCTGCTGTGGGCCGACCTGCGCAACCGCTACGTCTGGGTGCTTCTGGCGGTGATGGTGGCCTTCGGCGCCATCGGCTGGCTGGACGACTGGATCAAGATCGTCAAGCGCGACCCGAATGGCCTCAAGTCGCGGCACAAGTACGCGCTGCAGTCGCTGTTCGGCCTGGCCGCGGCGCTGGCGCTGTTCTGGACCGCCGACCACCCCAGCAACACCACGCTGTTCCTGCCGCTGCTCAAGGATTTCGCGATCCCGCTGGGCGGCATGTTCGTGGTGATCGCCTATTTCTGGATCGTCGGTTTTTCCAATGCGGTGAACCTGACCGACGGCCTCGACGGCCTGGCGATCATGCCGACCGTGCTGGTGGCGGCGGCGCTGGGCATCTTCGCCTACGCCTCGGGCAATGCGGTGTTCTCGGAATACCTGCAGATCCCGCCGATTCCCGGCGCCGGCGAAATCACCATCTTCTGCGCGGCGATCGCCGGGGCGGGGCTGGGCTTCCTGTGGTTCAACACCTACCCGGCCATGGTTTTCATGGGCGACATCGGCGCGCTGGCGCTGGGCGCGGTGCTGGGCACGATCGCGGTGATCGTGCGCCAGGAAGCGATCCTGGTGCTGATGGGCGGCATCTTCGTCATCGAAACCCTGTCGGTGATGATCCAGGTCGCCAGCTTCAAGCTGACCGGGCGGCGGGTGTTCCGCATGGCCCCCATCCACCACCACTTCGAGCTCAAGGGCTGGCCGGAGCCGCGCGTGATCGTGCGCTTCTGGATCATCTCGGTGATGCTCGTGCTGGTCGGCCTGGCCACGTTGAAGGTGCGCTGACATGAGCCTCCTCGAAGAACGCGCCGGCCAGGCCACCAAGCTCGAGCAGATCACCGGTCGTTACGACCCGGTTCTGCTGGGGCTGGCGCTGCTGATGGCCGGCTTCGGCGTGGTGATGGTCGGTTCAAGTTCGATCGCGATCGCCGAAGGCCACAACGTCGGGCCCTTCCATTACCTCATCCGGCACGTCCTCTTCCTGACCCTGGGCGGCGCGCTGGCGTTCGCGCTGATGCGCACCGAGCTCAAGCTGATCGAACGCCACAACCACCTGCTGCTGTTCGGCTGCATCGCGCTCCTGGGCCTGGTCTTCTTCCCGGGCATCGGCCACACGGTCAACGGCGCCCAGCGCTGGATCAACCTGGGCGTGTCCAAGTTCCAGGCGGTCGAAGCGGTCAAGCTGCTTCTGATCATCTGGCTGGCCAGCTACGTCGTGCGCTATCGCGACGACATCGGCGAGAAGTGGTCGACGCTGCTCAAGCCGCTGGGCGTGGCGGGGTTCCTTGTGGCCCTGCTGCTGCTGCAGCCCGACTTCGGTTCGGCCGCGCTGATCCTGGCGATCACCGGCGGCATGGTCTGGCTGGGCGGCGCGCGCATCGGCCACCTGCTGCTTATCGGCGCCGGCGTGCTGCCGCTGCTGGTGGGCGTGGCGGTGGCCGCGCCCTACCGCGTGGCGCGCCTGAAGTCCTTCCTCAATCCCTGGGAAGACCCGTTCAACGACGGCTTCCAGCTGACCCAGGCGCTGATCGCCATCGGCCGCGGCGAATGGTTCGGCGTCGGCCTGGGCGGCAGCGTGCAGAAGCTGTTCTACCTGCCCGAGGCGCATACCGACTTCATCTTTTCGGTCAGCGCCGAGGAGCTGGGCTTCGTTGGCTCGGTGGCGATCATCGCGGTGTTCGCGATCTTCAGCTGGCGCACCTTCAGCATCGGCCTGCGCGCGGTGGAAATGCGCCGCTACTTCGCCGGTTTCTGCGCCTTCGGCGTCGGCCTGTGGATCAGCCTGCAGTCCTTCGTTTCGATCGGCGTGAACCTGGGCCTGCTGCCGACCAAGGGCCTGACCCTGCCGCTGATCTCCTCGGGCGGTTCGAGCGTGCTGGTGACCTGCATGGCCATCGGCCTGCTGCTGCGCGTGAGCTACGAGCTCGACCGCGCCGAGCGCCAGGTCGCCCGCCTGCGCGGCGGCGCTTCCGACGACCCGTCGCCGTCCGTCAACGAACGCGAGCCGGCGAACTCGCCCGCCGCGGTGGCGCCGCCGGTTGGCGTGCGCGGTGGTCGTGGCCGCATCGAACCCAAGATCGGAGCCGTCGCATGAACGCAGCGACCGCGCCCGTGCTGATCCTCGCCGGTGGCACCGGCGGCCACATCTTCCCCGGCCTCGCCGTGGCCCAGGCCCTGCGCGAGCGCGACGTGCCGGTGGTCTGGCTGGGTTCGGCCGGTGGCATGGAAACCCGGCTGGTGCCGCCCGCCGGCATCCGCATCGAAACCATCTCGGTCAAGGGCCTGCGCGGCAAGGGCGCGCTGGCCCTGCTCAAGGCGCCGTTCCTGCTGCTGCGTTCGGTGGCCCAGGCGCTTTCGATCCTGCGCCGGCTGCGCCCGCGCGCCGTGCTCAGCTTCGGCGGTTACGCCGCCGGCCCGGGCGGGCTGGGCGCCTGGCTGCTGCGCTGGCCGCTGCTGGTGCACGAACAGAACCGCGCGCCTGGCCTGACCAACCGTGTGCTGTCGAAGTTCGCCCGGCGCGTGCTGTGCGGCTTCCCGGGCAGCTTCCCGGAAGGCCGCGCCGAAGTTGTGGGCAACCCCGTGCGCCCGTCCATCGAAGCGCTGCCGCCGCCTACCGAACGACTGGCCGGTCGCCAGGGTCCCGCCCGCCTGCTGGTTCTGGGCGGCAGCCAGGGCGCCCATGCGCTGAACAAGGTGCTGCCGCAGGTGCTGGCCGAACTGCCGGCCGGCGACCGCCCGCTGGTGCGCCACCAGTGCGGCGAACGCCACGCCGACGCCACCCGCGCGGTGTATGCCGAAGCCGGCGTCGCGGTGGACGTCGAACCCTTCATCGCCGACATGGCAGAAGCCTACGGCTGGGCCGACCTGGTGGTCTGCCGCGCCGGTGCGCTGACCCTGGCCGAACTCTGCGCCGCCGGTGTCGGCAGCGTGCTGGTGCCGTTCCCGGCCGCGGTGGACGACCACCAGACCCGCAACGCCGAATACCTGGTGCAGGCCGGCGCCGCCGAGCTGGTGCCCGAAGGCGAGGGTTTCCACGAACGCCTGGCCGATGCCACCCGCCGGCTGCTGTCCGCCGCCGACCTGCGCCTGGCCATGGCCTGCGCCGCGCGCGGCATCGCACAGCCTGATGCCGCCGGCCGCGTGGCCGGCATCGTGATCCAGGAGGCCCGCGCATGATCCGCCGTCGCCTGCAGGAATCCGGAGACCTGGCCCGCGCCTTCCCGCGCGTGCACTTCATCGGCATCGGTGGCGTCGGCATGTCCGGCATCGCCGAAGTGCTGGTGACCCTGGGTTACCAGGTGTCGGGTTCGGACGCCAATGAATCGGTCGCCACCCGCCGCCTCACCACCCTGGGCGCCAGCGTCTTCCGCGGCCATGCCGCCGGCAACATCGAAGGCGCCGACGTCGTGGTGGTGTCGAGCGCCATCCGCGCCGACAACCCGGAGCTGATGGCCGCCCGCGAACAGCGCATCCCGGTGGTGCCGCGCGCGGAAATGCTGGCCGAACTGATGCGCTTCAAGCGCGGCATCGCCATTGCCGGCACGCATGGCAAGACCACCACCACCTCGCTGGTGGCCAGCGTGCTCAGCGAAGGCGGGCTGGACCCGACCTTCGTGATCGGCGGCCAGCTGCTGTCGGCCGGCGCCAACGCCCGCCTGGGCGGCGGCCAGTGGCTGGTGGCCGAAGCCGACGAAAGCGACGGCAGCTTCCTGCGCCTGAATCCGCTGGTGGCCGTGGTCACCAACATCGACGCCGACCATCTTGAAAACTACGGCGGCGACTTTGCCCGCGTGCAGGCCGCCTTCGACGAATTCCTGCACCGGCTGCCGTTCTACGGCCTGGCCGTGCTGTGCATCGACGATGCCGAAGTGGCCGAACTGGCCGCGCGCACGCCGCGCCACCTGGTCACCTACGGCCTGAGCGAAGCCGCCGACGTGCGCGCCACGCATGTGCAGCAGGACGGCGCCGCCATGCGCTTCACCCTGCACCTGCCCGAAGCCCCGGAACAGGCCGTCACCCTGAACCTGCCCGGCGAGCACAACGTTCTCAACGCCCTGGCCGCCGCCGCGATCGGCTGGCAGCTGGGCGTGACGCCGGCGCAGATCGCCAGCGCGCTGGAGAAGTTTGAAGGCATCGGCCGCCGCTTCAACCTCAAGGGCGAACTCGACTTTGGCCGCGGCAAGGCGCTGCTGGTGGACGATTACGGCCACCATCCGCGTGAGCTCGAGGCCGTATTCGCCGCCGCCCGCGGCGGCTGGCCGCAGCGCCGCCTGGTCGTGGCCTTCCAGCCGCACCGCTACAGCCGCACCCGCGACCTGTTCGACGATTTCGCGGCGGTGCTTTCCAGCGCCGACGCGGTGGTGCTGGCCGACGTCTACCCGGCCGGCGAAGCGCCCATCGTCGGCGCCGACGCCAAGGCCCTGGCCCGCGCCATCCGCGCCCGCGGCCGCATCGACCCGGTGCTGGCCGGCCCCGTGCGCGAGCTGCCTGCCGTGCTGGCCGACGTCCTTGAAGACGGCGACCTGCTGCTGGTGATGGGTGCCGGCGACATCGGCGCCGTGGTCGCCGACCTGGCCGCGCACGGCATCCACGGGGAGGGCCAGGCATGAGCACCGTGTTTCCCGCCCCGCGCCTGACCGACCCCGCCGGCTTCGGCCGCGTGGCCGTGCTGATGGGCGGCACCAGCGCCGAGCGCGAAGTCTCGCTGGCTTCGGGCAGCAACGTGCTCGAGGCCCTGCGCGCGCGCGGCATCGATGCGCACGCCGTGGACGGCATCCCGGCCCTGGTGGATGCGCTGGTGGCAAAGAAATTCGACCGCGTCTTCAACATCCTGCACGGCAACAAGGGCGGCGGCGAAGACGGCGTTCTGCAGGGCCTGTGCGAAGCCCTGGGCGTGCCGGTCACCGGCTCGGGCGTGCTGGGTTCGGCGCTGGCGATGGACAAGATCCGCACCAAGCAGGTCTGGCTGGCCCTGGGCCTGCCGACACCGCGCTACGTGCGCCTCGGGAGGGGCGGGAGTGTCCAGGACGCCGCGCGCGAGCTTGGCCTGCCGGTCATCGTCAAACCCGCCTGCGAAGGTTCCAGCGTCGGCATCACCCGCGTCTTCGACGAAGCCGGCCTCGATGCCGCCGTCGAACTGGCCGCGCGTTATCCCGGCGAACTGCTGGTCGAACAGCTGGTGACCGGCGGCGAATACACCGTCGCCGTGCTGGGCGACGTGGCGCTGCCCTCGATCCGGATCGTGCCGGCCGGCGAATATTACGACTACCACGCCAAGTACCAGGCCGAAGACACCCAGTACCTGTGCCCGGGCCTGGCCGGCGACGACGAGGCCGCCATCCGCAGGCTGGCGCTGGCCGCTTTCCGCGCCGCCGGCTGCCGCGGCTGGGGCCGCGTCGACGTGATGCGCGACGCCGCCGGCAACAACTGGCTGCTGGAAGTGAACACCGCACCGGGCATGACCAGCCATTCGCTGGTGCCCAAGGCCGCGCGCGAAATGGGCCTGTCCTTCGAAGACCTGTGCTGGCGCGTGCTTGAAACCAGCCTCGCGGACGGGGAGGGCGGCCACGCATGAGCGCCCTGATGCGCATCGCTGCCTGGACCCTGGCGATCGGCCTGGTGGCACTGCCCCTGGTGGCGGTGCTCAACGGCTGGATCGCGGGCGACCGCTGGCCGATGCGCCGGCTGGCGGTGACCGGCGCCTTCGAACAGGTGGACGAAGCGGCCGTGCGCGAAGCGGTGCTGCCGCACGTGCAGCGCGGCTTCTTCGCGGTGGACCTGGACCAGGTGCGCGCCGACGTGGCGGCGCTGCCCTGGGTTGAACAGGTGGAAGTGCGCAAGCGCTGGCCCGACCGCCTGGAAGTGAGCCTGGCCGAACACACCCCGATCGCACGCTGGGCCGACGGCCGCATGCTGAGCGAGGAGGGCCTGCTGTTCGCCGCCCCGGCCGGCGCCGGTGCCGGCCTGCCGCTGTTCGACGGCCCGGAAGACCGCGCCGGCGAGCTGATGTCCTTCCACAGCCTGGCAAGGCCGCTCTTCCTGCCGCTGGGCCTGCGCGTCGAACAGGTGCGCCTGAGCGCCCGCGGCAGCTGGCAGCTGGTGCTCGACGACGGCACGCAGATCGAAGCCGGGCGCGGCGAGCCGCAGGCGCGGCTTGAACGTTTCGCACGCATGTTGCCGCAGCTGCGCCAGGACCCGGCGCGCCGGGTGGCGCGTGCGGACCTTCGTTACACGAATGGGTTCGCGATCGTCTGGGAAGACGTCGCGGTCGAAGAGGAAAACAACGCATGAATCGCAAGGGCGACAAGTCGCTGATCGTGGGCCTGGACATCGGCACGTCGAAGGTGACGGCGCTGGTGGGCGAGTATTCGCCGGGCCAGGAGATCGAGGTGATCGGCATCGGCTCGCACGAGTCGCGCGGCATGAAGCGCGGCGTGGTGGTGGACATCGAGTCCACCGTGCAGTCGATCCAGCGCGCGGTCGAAGAGGCCGAGCTGATGGCCGGCTGCGAAATCCGCTCCGTGTACGCCTCGATTTCCGGCAGCCATACCCAGTGCCGCAATTCCCCGGGCATCGTGCCGGTGGCCGGTGGCGAAGTGACCTATGCCGACCTCGACCGCGTGCTCGAGGCCGCCAAGGCGGTCGCGGTGCCGGCCGACCAGAAGATCCTGCACGCGATCCCGCAGGAATACATCGTCGACAACTCCCAGGAAGGCATCCGCAACCCGGTGGGCATGAGCGGCGTGCGGCTCGAGGTGCGCGCGCACCTGGTCACGGGCGCCCAGTCGGCCGCCAGCAACGTCAGCAAGTGCGTGCAGCGCTGCGGCCTGCAGGTGGACGACCTGATCCTGAGCTCGCTGGCCTCAAGCACCGCCGTGCTGACCACCGACGAAAAGGAGCTGGGCGTGGTGCTGGTGGACATCGGTGCCGGCACGACCGACATCGCGGTGTTCGTGCAGGGTGCCATTCGCCACTCGGCTTCCTTGCCGATCGCCGGCGACCAGGTCACCAACGACATCGCCCACCTGCTGCGCACGCCCACGCCCGAGGCCGAGCAGATCAAGGTGCGTTACGCCTGCGCGCTGGCCCAGCTGGCGACCGCGGAAGAGTCGATCCAGGTGCCCAGCGTCGGCGACCGGCCGCCGCGCCGCCTGGCCCGCCAGGCCCTGGCCGAGGCGGTGCAGAACCGCTACGAGGAAATTTTCGAGCTCGTCCAGGCCGAGCTGCGCCGTTCCGGTTTCGAGGAACTGGTGCGCGCCGGCCTGGTGCTGACCGGCGGCGCCTCGCGCATGGAAGGCGTGGTCGAGCTGGCCGAAGAAATGCTGCACATGCCGGTGCGGGTGGGGATTCCCCAGCACGTTTCCGGCCTGGGCGAAGTGGTCGGCAACCCGGTGCATGCCACCGGCGTCGGCCTGCTGCTCTGGGGCAGCCAGATTGAACACCCGCGCCGCCCGACGCTTTCGGCGGGCAAGGCCGGGACGATTTGGACGAAGTTCAAGAACTGGTACCGAGGTGAGTTCTGAGCGACGTCATGGAAGCACACGCGACACCAAAGCAAAAAAAACACAAGACAAACCCTGGATTCGAATCACGGAGGACGAGGACATGGCACATTTCGAACTGATCGAGAAGCTGGCACCCAATGCGGTCATCAAGGTGATCGGCGTTGGCGGCGGCGGCGGCAACGCCGTCGCGCACATGGTCAATGCGGGCGTGGAGGGCGTTGAGTTCATCACCGCCAACACCGACGCGCAGGCCATCAAGCAGTGCGGCGCCAAGATGCAGCTGCAGCTTGGCGGCAACGTCACCAAGGGCCTGGGCGCCGGCGCCAACCCCGAGGTCGGCCGCCAGGCCGCGCTCGAGGACCGCGAACGCATCGTCGAGGCGCTGGAAGGCGCCGACATGGTGTTCATCACCGCCGGCATGGGCGGTGGCACCGGAACCGGCGCGGCGCCGGTGGTGGCGCAGCTGGCCAAGGAGATGGGCATCCTGACCGTCGCGGTCATCACCAAGCCGTTCCCGTTCGAGGGCCGCCGGCGCATGCAGGTGGCGCTCAAGGGCATCGAGGAGCTCAGCCACCACTGCGACTCCCTGATCACCATCCCCAACGAAAAGCTGATCACCGTGCTGGGCCGCCAGGCCACCATGGTGCAGGCCTTCCGCGCGGCCAACGACGTGCTGCTGGGCGCCGTGAAGGGCATCGCCGACCTGATCGTCAGCCCGGGCCTGATCAACGTCGACTTCGCCGACGTCCGCACCGTCATGTCCGAAATGGGCCTGGCGATGATGGGCACCGGCGTGGCCCGCGGCGACGACCGCGCCCAGGCCGCCGCCGAGGCCGCCATCTCGAACCCGCTGCTCGACGAGGTCAACCTCTCGGGCGCCAACGGCGTGCTGGTCAACATCACGGCCGGCCCCGACTTCACCATGGCCGAGTTCGACGAGATCGGCCGCACCATCGAGGAGTTCTCGTCCGAGGACGCCACGGTGGTCATCGGCACCTCGCTGGACCCGGACATGCAGGACGAAGTGCGGGTGACCGTGGTCGCCACCGGCCTCAACCGCGGCGTCGTGCGCCAGCCGGTCCGGGCCCCGGAGCGGGAAGTGCAGCGGGCCCCGGTGAAGCTGGTGCGCAATGGCAGCACCGGCATGGTGGACGAGGCAGCCACGGCCATCGCCAATGGCGGCGTGATGCCGGGCGCCAACCACCTGGGCCTGCGCTCCTCGGGGCGGACCTCGGCCAGCGAACCGGCCTCGGGCACGGCCACCGCGCTGGGCGAGCTGCCCAACGAGCACGCCTACCTGGACATCCCGGCCTTCCTGCGTCGCCAGGCCGATTAAAGAGTGAAAGGGCCGCCCAGGACGGGCGGCCTGGTGAGACCCGCGGGCCCAGGCCCGCGGCGCGTGTCCCCAGGGGGAACATGGAATCCTTGGCCCGCCGGCCCGTCCGGCGGGCCCTTTTCCAGCCCCGGAACCTGAACTGGGTTGCAAAATCAATACAATTGTTTGAATGTTAGGTTTTCGTTTGTTCCACGGTGTGCTATCGTCCTCGACGGTTTTGCGCGCTCCTGCCCCGGAGACCGCCTCAAGATGATCAGACAACGCACTCTCAAGAATGTCATCCGCGCCACGGGTGTCGGTTTGCACAGCGGCGAAAAGGTCTACATGACCTTGCGCCCGGCTGCGCCCGATACCGGCATCATTTTCCGGCGCGTTGACTTCGACCAGCCCGTGGAGATCCACGCCAAGGCCGAAAAGGTCGGCGACACCAGCCTGTGCACCGCGCTGGTGGAGGGCAATGTGCGGGTCATGACCATCGAGCACCTGCTGTCGGCCATGGCCGGCCTGGGTATCGACAACGCCTACGTGGACCTGTCCACGGCCGAGGTGCCGATCATGGACGGTTCGGCCGGTCCCTTCGTGTTCCTGCTGCAGTCGGCGGGCATCGAAGAGCAGGACAAGGCCAAGCGCTTCATTCGCATCCTCAAGCCGATCAAGGTCGAGGAAGGCGACAAGTGGGCCCGCTTCGAGCCGTTCGACGGCTTCAAGGTCGGCTTCACCATCGATTTCGCCCACCCCATCTTCAACAAGGCGACCTCGAGCACCGAGATCGACTTCTCCACCACGTCCTTCGTCAAGGAAGTCAGCCGCGCCCGCACCTTCGGCTTCATGAAGGACATCGAGTTCCTGCGCGAGCGCAACCTGGCCCTGGGCGGTTCGATGGACAACGCCATCGTGCTCGACGACTACCGCGTGCTCAACGACGACGGCCTGCGTTACGAGGACGAGTTCGTGAAGCACAAGATCCTGGACGCCATCGGCGACCTGTACCTGCTGGGCCACAGCCTGATCGGCGCCTTTTATGGCTACAAGTCCGGCCACGCGCTCAACAACCAGCTGCTGCGCACCCTGCTGGCCGACACCTCGGCCTGGGAAGAAGTGACCTTCGAGGACCCGGCCCTGGCGCCGATCTCGTATGCGCACCCCGCGCAGGCCGTCTGAGACCTGCGTCACACTCTTTAACGATCGTTTAACCGCAGGTTAACGACACGCCCCGCCTGCCGGGGCATCATGCCCCGTCGGTCTTGTTCCGGGGCGACTCAGCCAGCCGCAGAAGCTGGTCGCGCAACCCCGGATCCGAAACCGACTGGGCGGTGGCCCGCAGTGAATCGCGGACTGCCTCGGAAAGCGGTTTCGGTGTTCCGGTCCCCTCGGGGATGGCGGGTTCCGGCGTAACCACTTTCACCACCAGCGTCCTGGCCTTGAGCCCGGCCGCGGCCGCCGCGCCCAACAGGGCATCGGCATGCAGCCGCAGCTTGGCCTTCCAGACCGGGGCGCTGACCAGGAACACCAAGTTCTTGTCATCCACATTGGCCAGTTTGCAGTGGTCGGCCAAGGTGGCGGGGAGACTCTGGCGTAACACGGGGTCGAGTTCGCCCAGCCAACGGGCGCGTTCGACCACGCTGGCAAGCCCGGTCC
>NZ_CAXBJS010000091.1:0-10702 GCF_963976025.1 uncultured Arenimonas sp. | reverse complement strand
CGACGGTGGACCGGTTCGCGCGCACGGTGCGGGCGGTGCCGGCGGATGGCTGAGCGCGAAGCCGAGGTGGTCGGCGTGCAGGGTCGGCGGCTTTCGCTGCGCCTGCTGGGCAGCGCCTGCGACGGCTGCGCCGGTGGCTGCGGTGGCCGCTGCAGCCTGTTCGCCGGCGCCGGGCGCGATGGCTTCGAACTCGATGTCGACGACAGCGCCGCGTTCGAGCCGGGTCGGCGCCTGCGCCTGCGGCTCGACGACCAGGCCCTGCGCCAGGCCGCCTGGCGCGGCTATGGACGCGTGCTGCTGGGCCTGCTGGCCGGTGCGGCGCTGGGACAGCTGCTGGGCCTGGCCTGGGGGCGGCACGCCGACGTGCTGACCCTGCTTGGCCTGCTGTCGGGAACTTTATTGGCGGCGCGCTTTTCCAAGCCGCGCCTGCCCGAGCCGGAAATCCTGGGCCTTGGGGCCGAACCAAACTCCGATCCACGAGGGAAAACACAGCCATGAAAAATTCAATTCCCGGAAGCCTCCTGCTTACCCTGGCGCTTGCCGCGGTGTCGCCGGGCCTGTTCGCGCAGACGCGCGATGCGGCGCCGGCCGGGCAGGCGACGCTGGAAACCCCGGTGGTGAACCTGCCCGACTTCACCCGCCTGGTCGAAGCCGTCGGTCCGGCGGTGGTGAACATCGAAGCCACCAGCGGTGGCGGGGAAGAGCGGGAGAGCGCCGGCGCGCGCGGTGGCGCGGAGCCGACGCCCGAAGAGATGCCCGAGTTCTTCCGCCGCTTCTTCGGCCAGCCCGGCATGCCCGGCATGCCCGACCGGATGCCGCGCGGCGGCACCTCGCAGGGCAGCGGCTTCATCATCTCCAGCGACGGCTACGTGCTGACCAACCACCACGTCGTCGCCGGCGCCGACCGCATCATCGTGCGCCTGAGCGACCGCAACGAACTCGAGGCCGAACTGGTCGGCTCCGATCCGCTGTCCGACGTGGCGCTGCTCAAGGTCGAAGGCCGCGGCCTGCCGGTGCTCAGGACCGGCGACTCGCGCAACCTCAAGGCCGGCCAGTGGGTGCTGGCGATCGGTTCGCCCTTCGGCTTCGAACACTCGGTCACCGCCGGCATCGTCAGCGGCGTCGGCCGCCGTTCGCTGGACCCCAGCCAGCAGTACGTGCCCTTCATCCAGACCGACGTGGCGATCAACCGCGGCAATTCCGGCGGCCCGCTGCTCAATACCCGCGGCGAAGTCGTCGGCATCAACTCGCAGATCTTCTCCAACTCCGGCGGCTACATGGGCGTGAGCTTCGCGATCCCGATCGAAGTGGCCATGAACGCGGTGCGCCAGCTGCGCGAAACCGGCACGGTCACCCGCGGCCAGCTGGGCGTGCGCATCCAGGACGTTGATCGCGACCGCCTGGCCGAACTCGGCCTGGACCGTCCCACCGGCGCCTTCGTCGATTCGGTCGAAAACGGCAGCGCCGCCGACAAGGCCGGCATCCGCCCCGGCGACGTGATCACCCGCTTCAACGGCCGCGAAGTGCTGCGCTCGTCCTCGCTGCCGCCGATGGTCGGCGCGCTGCCGCCGGGCAGCCGCGCCACGGTGACGGTGATGCGCGAAGGCAAGTCGCGGGAGCTGGTGGTCACCCTGTCGGCCCTGGACGTGGCCTCGATGGGCTCGCCCGGGCCAGCCGGCCGGCCGTCGGCCCCGGAAGCGGCCACCAACCCGCTGGGCCTGGAGGTCGAGGCCCTGGACGCCGCTGCCCGTTCGGCCATGGGCCTGGGCGCCGGCGAAGGCGTGCTGGTGTCCCGGGTGACCGGGCTGGCGGCCCGCCAGGCCGGGCTGGCCCCGGGCGACGTCATCCTGCGCGTGGGCCAGGACGAGGTCGGCTCGGTGGCCGAGTTCGAGGCCGCCACCGGCGACATGGAGGCGGGCGACGAGGTCCGGCTGCTGGTCCGCAACGCCCGCAGCACCGGCTTCGTCAGCTTCGTGCTGCGCTGAACCCCCGGCGTGCCCCGGCCGGCCCATGCGGGCCTGGCCGGGGGCGCTGTGCGATAATGGCCCGTTTATGGCCACGTACCGGTAATCCGACCGCCCCGCATGCAGCACATCCGCAATTTTTCCATCATCGCCCACGTGGACCACGGCAAGTCCACGCTCGCCGACCGCATCATCCAGCTGTGCGGCGGCCTGCAGGCGCGCGAGATGGAGGCCCAGGTGCTCGACTCGAATCCCATCGAGCGCGAGCGCGGCATCACCATCAAGGCGCAGTCCGTCTCCTTGCCGTACACGGCCAAGGACGGCGTCACCTACCAGCTCAACTTCATCGACACGCCGGGTCACGTGGACTTCAGCTATGAAGTCAGCCGCTCGCTGGCGGCCTGCGAAGGCGCGCTGCTGGTGGTGGACGCGGCCCAGGGCGTCGAGGCGCAGTCGGTGGCCAACTGCTACACCGCGGTCGAGCAGGGCCTGGAAGTGGTGCCGGTGCTCAACAAGATCGACCTGCCCACGGCCGACATCGAAAAGGTGAAGAAGGAAATCGAGGCCGTCATCGGCATCGATGCCGAGGACGC
Source organism: uncultured Arenimonas sp. (assembly GCF_963976025.1). Classification (NCBI taxonomy): domain Bacteria; kingdom Pseudomonadati; phylum Pseudomonadota; class Gammaproteobacteria; order Lysobacterales; family Lysobacteraceae; genus Arenimonas; species uncultured Arenimonas sp. Next base: position 8,145 of record NZ_CAXBJS010000091.1, on the reverse strand, counting down.
CATCGCCATCAGCGCCAAGACCGGCCTGAACGTGGTCGATGTGCTGGAAGCGATCGTCAAGCGCATCCCGCCGCCGAAGCCGCGCGAAACCAACAAGCTGCAGGCGCTGATCATCGACTCGTGGTTCGACAACTACCTGGGCGTGGTGTCGCTGGTGCGCGTGATGCAGGGCGAGATCAAGCCCGGCGACAAGATGCTGGTCATGTCCACCGGCCGCACCCACCTGGTCGACAAGGTCGGCGTGTTCACGCCCAAGCGCAAGGAGCTGGCCAAGCTCGGCGCCGGCGAAGTGGGCTGGATCAACGCGTCCATCAAGGACGTGCACGGCGCGCCGGTCGGCGACACCCTGACCCTGGCCAACGACCCGGCCCCGGGTCCGCTGCCGGGCTTCCAGGAAATGCAGCCGCGCGTGTTCGCCGGCCTGTTCCCGGTGGACGCCGACGACTACCCGGGCCTGCGCGAGGCGCTGGAAAAACTCAAGCTCAACGACGCCGCGCTGCGCTTCGAACCGGAAAGCTCCGAGGCCATGGGTTTTGGCTTCCGCTGCGGCTTCCTGGGCATGCTGCACATGGAAATCGTGCAGGAGCGGCTTGAGCGCGAGTACGACCTCAACCTCATCACCACCGCGCCCACCGTCGTCTACGAAGTGCTGATGAACGACGGCAGCACGCTGCCGCTGGACAACCCGGCCAAGCTGCCGCCGCCGACCAAGGTGCAGGAGATCCGCGAGCCGATCATCCGCGCCAATATCCTCACGCCGCCCGATTACGTCGGCAACGTCATCAAGCTGTGCGAGGAAAAGCGCGGCCGCCAGGTCGGTATCAACTATCTCGGCTCCCAGGTGCAGATCAGCTACGAACTGCCCATGGCCGAGGTGGTGCTGGACTTCTTCGACCGGCTCAAGTCGGTGTCGCGCGGCTACGCCTCGCTCGACTACCACTTCGAACGCTTCGAGGCCGGCCCGTTCGTGCTGGTGGACACGCTGATCAACGGCGACAAGGTCGACGCGCTGTCGTCGATCGTGCACCGCAGCCATGCCGACCGGCGCGGCCGCGACATCTGCGAAAAGATGCGTGAGCTGATCCCGCGGCAGATGTTCGACGTCGCCATCCAGGCCGCGATCGGTTCGCAGATCATCTCGCGGTCCACGGTCAAGGCCATGCGCAAGAACGTGCTGGCCAAGTGTTACGGCGGTGACGCCACCCGCAAGAAGAAGCTCCTGGAGAAGCAGAAGGAAGGCAAGAAGCGCATGAAGCAGGTCGGCCGCGTGGAAATCCCGCAGGAAGCCTTCCTGGCCGTGCTCCAGGTGGACAACAAATAAGCGGCCCCCGCCGCGAGGAAGCCACACGCGTGAAAATAGACCTTGCCCTGATCCTGACGTCCCTGGCCGCGCTGACCGGACTTGTCTGGCTTCTCGATCGCCTGCTGTTCGCACCCAAGCGCCGCCTGATGCAGGCCGAGGGTGAAGAAGTGCATGAGCCGGTGGTGGTGGACTACGCCCGGCAGCTGTTCCCGATCATCTTCATCGTGCTGGTGCTGCGCAGCTTCCTGGCCGAACCCTTCCGTATCCCGTCCAGCTCGATGATGCCGACCCTGCTGGTCGGCGACTTCATCCTGGTCAACAAGTTCGCCTACGGCATCCGCCTGCCGGTGCTCAACACCAAGGTCATCGACGTCGGCGCGCCCGAGCGTGGCGACGTGGTGGTGTTCCGCTACCCGGGCATGGGCCCGGACGACCCCAATGCCGGCGCCGACTACATCAAGCGCATCGTTGGCCTGCCGGGCGACCAGATCACGTTTCGTGACCAGACCCTGCTGGTCAACGGCCAGCCCGTGCCCAAGCAGGCGGCCGGGGTCTACGTGGGCTCGGGCCAGGGCCGCGCCATGACCGGCGCCACCCGCTTCGAGGTCGATCTCGATGGCCGGGTGCACGCCACGCTCGAAACCAGCCCCTTCTCCAGCCCGCGCGCCGAAGGCGTCTGGGAAGTGCCCGAAGGCCACTACTTCGCCATGGGCGACAACCGGGACCGCAGCGAGGACAGCCGCTACTGGGGTTTCGTCCCGGAGAAGAACCTGGTGGGCAAGGCCTTCGCTATCTGGCTCAACTGCGAGGGCTGGTTCTGCTCGGGGGCGTTTGACTACACCCGGATTGGCGATACCATCCGCTGAAAGGGGTGATCCCCGGGGGAGTGGACATGGTTAGCAAGCCGCGTGGCATGACGTTGATGAGCTTCGTGATCGTCCTGGTGGTGGTGGGCTTCTTCGCCCTGATCATCATGAAGCTGTTCCCGATGTACAGCGAGTACTACAGCCTCAAGAAGGTGATGGAGGAGTACGCGGCCCAGCCGAACTCCGCCGCCAATTCTCCCCAGCAGCTGTACAACGAAATGAACCGGCGGTTCGGCATCGCCTACATCGAGTCGGTCCAGAAAGAGCACATGAAGGTCACGCGCGAGAAGGGCGTCAGCAAGCTCAACATCGCCTACGAGGTGCGCGTGCCGCTGTTCGCCAACCTCGACGTGGTGGGCAAGTTCGACAACACCGTCGACCTGAGCGGCCGATCGAGCGAGTGACCGACCCGCTCGGCCATCGCTTCAGATCACCCGAACTGCTGCAACAGGCCCTCCGGCACCGCAGCGCCGGATCGCCGCACAACGAACGCCTCGAGTTCCTCGGCGACGCCCTGGTCAACCTGGTCGTCGCCGAGGCGCTGTACGAACGCTGGCCCAAGGCCGACGAAGGTACCCTGACCCGCGCCCGCGCCAGCCTGGTCCGCGAATCCTCGCTGGCCGAACTGGCGCGCCGCCTGCAGCTGGGCGACCGGCTCGAGCTTGGCCCCGGCGAAATGAAAAGCGGCGGCCCCCGCCGCGACTCGATCCTGGCCGACGCCGTCGAGGCGGTCATCGGCGCCGTGCACCTCGATGCCGGCTTCGAAGCCTGCCGGGCGGTGGTGCTGGCCTGGTTCGAAACCTCGCTCGACGAACTGCCCACCGGCAAGGCCGAAAAGGATCCCAAGACCCGGCTGCAGGAATGGCTGCAGGGCCGCCAGCTGCCGCGACCGAACTACCGTCTCATCGCCACCACCGGCGACGACCATGCGCGCGTCTTCCACGTCGCCTGCGAAACCGCCGACCCCCCGCTCGAGGAACAGGCCGAAGCCAGTTCCCTGCGCGCCGCCGAACAACTCGCCGCCGAACGCGTGCTGGCGACGCTGGAGAAGAAGTGAATCCCCCCGAGTCATCGAAAACCGCCTACCGCGCCGGCACCGTTGCCGTGCTGGGCCGTCCCAACGTCGGCAAGTCGACCCTGGTCAATGCCCTGGTGGGCGCCAAGGTCAGCATCGTTTCGCCGCGCCCGCAGACAACGCGCCACCGCCTGCTGGGCATCGCCAGCTTCGAAAACGGCCAGCTGCTGCTGGTGGACACCCCGGGCATCCACCGCGAACAGAAGCGGGCGATGAACCGCATGATGAACCGCGCCGCGCGCGGCGCCGTCGAAGGCGTGGACGCCGCAGCCCTGGTCATCGAAGCCGGGCGCTGGACCGAAGAAGACGCCCTGGCCTATGGCGCGCTGCACGCCGCCGGGGTGCCGGTGGTGCTGGTGGTCAACAAGGTCGACAAGATGCCGGACAAGACGGCGCTGCTGCCCTTCATCGCCGAAGTCACCCGCGAACGCGTGTTCGCGTCGGTGCAGCTGGTGTCGGCGCTCAAGTCCAAGGGCCTGGATGTCCTGGTCCGGGACCTGCTTTTCCTGATGCCCGAATCGGCGCCGATCTACGGCGAAGACGAGATCACCGACCGCAGCGAACGTTTCCTGGCCGGTGAACTGGTGCGCGAACAGCTGATGCTGCGCCTGGGCGAAGAACTGCCGTATTCGACCACCGTCGAGATCGAACGTTTCGAGGAGGACGGCGAAATGCTGCGCATCGCCGCCATCGTCTGGGTCGAACGCGAAGGCCAGAAGCCCATCGTCATCGGCAAGGGCGGCGAACGCATGAAGGCCATCAGCACCGGCGCCCGCATCGGCATGGAACGCCTGTTCGGCCGCAAGGTCTTCCTGGAAACCTGGTGCCGCGTGCGCGAGGGCTGGTCGGACGACGAGGCCGCGCTGCGGCGCTTCGGTTATTCGGACTGAACCATGCGCGTGCTCGCGCAGCCGGCCTTCGTGCTGCACGCGCGCCCCTGGCGCGAAACCAGCCTGATCGTTGAACTCCTGACCCGCGACCACGGCCGGGTCGGCGTGGTCGCGCGCGGCGTGCAGGGCGCCAAACGGCACCCGCTGCGCGCCGCCCTGCAGCCGCTGCAGCTGCTGCGCGCCGATTTCCTGCCGCGCGGCGAACTGGCCCGCCTGCTGCAGGCCGAAGCCGTGGACGCGGCGCCGCGCCTGGCCGGCGAGGCCCTGATGGCGGCCTTCTACGTCAACGAACTGGTGCTGCGCCTGCTGCCGCGCAACGACCCGGCGCCGGAACTGTTCGAACGTTACGGCGAACTGCGCTCGCGGCTTGGCGACAACGCGGCACTGGCCTGGCAGCTGCGGCGCTTCGAGCGCGACCTGCTGGAACTGCTGGGTTACGGCCTGTCCTTCGAGGAAGGCGAAGACGGCGAACCGCTCGACCCGGCCGCGCGCTACCTGCTCGACGCCGAACGCGGCGCGCTGCGCGACCGCAGCCACGCGCCGGGATCGACGTCGGGCGCGGCGCTGCTGGCGCTGGCCCAGGACCGGCAGCCGCCGCCCGAACAGCTGCAGGAACTGCGCGGCGCCCTGCGCGGCGTGCTGGCCACGCACCTGGGCCCGACCGGGCTCAAGTCCTGGGGCCTGCTGTCGGAGCTGGCGCGCCTGGGCCGTCCCTAGTCGCGCTCAGGAGCCTTCGAGCAGTCGCGCCGAGCAATCGTCAAAACGCCGCAAGGCGCCGGCATCATCCGGGGCCGCGTACAGCGAACGCACCGCGGCCAGCAGGGGCAGGGCACCGACAAAACCACAGCCGGCCTTGAGCCGGTGCAGCTCCGCGCGTGCCGCGGTTTCATCGCCGGCCCGGCAGGCGGCCAGTACCCGCTGCCGCTGTCCGGGCAGTTCATCCAGGAACAGCTGGCGCAGCGTCTGCAGGGCCGCCGCCTGGCCGGCCACCGCGGCCAGGCCGGCGACGTCGTCCCAGGGGGGCAGCATTTCCGCCGGCAATACCGCTGCCACCGCCGTGCGCAGGTCGGCCAGGGCCAGGGGTTTGGCCAGCACGCGCAGGAAGCCGCCGGCGGTCACGTCCGGATCGGCGCTAAGGGCCAGCGCCGGCGTGTCCAGGCCCTGGTCGCGCAACCGGGCCAGCAGTGCGTCGCCGCGGCCGTCGGGCAGCTGCAGGTCGAACAGCCACAGGGCATGCCCGCCGCCGGCCGCCAGTGTCGCCGCTTCGGCGACGCTGGCCGCGTGGTCCACCCGCGCCGGCAGCGATTCCAGCCCGGCCCGCAGCGCGGCCGCGCTGGTGGGGTCGTCTTCGAGCAGCAGCAGGCGCGGGATCAAAGGCACTATGCTGGCCAGCATGCGGCGATCAAACACACTCGGCAAGTTGCTCTGTGGCGCCCTGCTGGCACTGGCGCTGTTGCCCGCGGCCGCGCGCGAACTGCAGCTGCAGGTCGGCGCCGTACGCAACGAGGTGGCCAGCCTGGAAGAGGTGCGCGTCACGCTGGACTGGCCCGAGGGCGCGGCGGCCGGCGAACTCTCGCTGGAGGCATCACGCCTGCAGGTGCCGACGCTGGGCCAGGACCTGCACGCGGTGCGCTGGCGCTGCCCGCTGTCGCGGGACCCGGACGGCCAGTGGTTATGCGAAGGGCCGGTGGGCGCGAAGGGCGGCGACGGCACGCTGGCCGTGTCGCTGTCGGCGGCCAGCATTGATGCGCTGCTGGCCACGCGCGGCAGCGCACTTGATTACGCCTGGCGCGCCGGCGCCCCCGACCGCCACCAGGTGGACCTTCGCGCGGTGCCGGTGGCCTGGCTGCGCGCTTTCCTGGCGACGCTGTGGGCAGACGGGCAGTGGACCGGCGGCCGCCTGGACGGCGCCGTTTCACTGCGCACCGGCGACGTGCTGGCCGTGGACGCCGACCTCCGGCTCGCCGAGGTCGGCCTGGAAACGCCCGACGGCTGGCTGGCCGCCGCCGGCATGCAGGGCCGGCTGCAGGTGGACTACCTGGGCGACGCCCGGCGACCGCGCACGGCCATCAAGTACACGGCGCGCGGCGGCGAATTCCTGGTCGGCAGCCTCTACGTGCCGCTGCCGGAAACGCCGGTGCAGGTGGACGTCGAAGTATTCCCGCGCGACGGCGGCGGCTGGGACCTGCCGGCGTTCTCCTGGCGCGACGGCGAGGTCCTGCAGGCCAGCGGCACGGCGCGGCTGGACGCGGACAATGTGCCCACCGACCTGCAACTCAGGCTTTCCCTGGCCGACCTGGCGTCGGCCCGCGACCGATACCTGAGCGGTTTTCTGGCCCCGGCCAGCTTCGGCGACCTGGTGCTGACCGGCGGCGTGCAGGCGCAGCTGCGCATGACTGGCGGGCAATGGCAGTCGATGGCCCTGGGCCTGGAGCGCCTGAACGCGATCGACCCGCGCCAGCGTTTCACCCTGGCCGGCCTGCACGGCAATCTGCGCTGGATCGCCGGCGGCGCGCCGCAGGCGGGCGAACTGGCCTGGGACAGCGCCGCGCTGTTCGGCATCGGCCTGGGCCATGCCCGGCTGGGCTTCACCAGCGCCGATGGCCAGCTGCAGCTGGCCGCGCCTGTGCCGATCCCGGTGCTCGACGGCCAGGTGCGCCTGGACCACCTGCGCTGGCAGCCACCGGGTGAGGGCATGGGCACCCGCTTCGCGCTGGGCGCGACGCTGCAGGACCTGGACCTGGGCAGCCTGTCCCAGCGACTGGGCTGGCCGCCCTTCGAGGGCAGCATCAGCGGGCGTATTCCGGCGGCGCGTTACCAGGACAACCGGCTGGTTCTCGACGGTGGCCTGACCATGCAGCTGTTCGGCGGCTCGGTGGCGCTGTCGAGCCTGGAGATGGAGCGGCCCTTCGGCGTCGCGCCGACGCTGTCGGCCGACGTGGTGATCGAGGACATCGACCTTGAACCGCTGACGGCGGCGTTCGGCTTTGGCTCCATCACCGGCCGGCTTGATGGCCGCATCGCCGAACTGCGCATGGTGGACTGGTCCCCGGTGGCCTTCGACGCGCGCCTGCAGTCGGATCCGGACTGGAAAGGCCGTCGCCGGATCAGCCAGCGCGCGGTCGAGGATATTTCCAAGGTCGGTGGCGGCGGCGGGCTGATGGGCGGCCTGCAGGCGCAGGCGCTGCGCCTTTTCGACGATTTCCGCTATGCCCGGCTGGGCCTGGCCTGCCGGCTGCGCGACAACGTTTGCCAGATGGACGGCGTGGATTCAGCGGGTGATGGCTATACCATCGTGCAGGGAGCGGGCCTGCCGCGTATCCAGGTGGTGGGTTTCCGCCGCCGCGTCGACTGGCCCACGCTGGTGGCCCGCCTGAAGGCGGCTACCGAAGGGCAAACCCCGGTCATCCAATAGAGGGCAAGACAATGGGCAAAAAAATCAAGCGGCTGCTGCTGGCCCCCGTCGCGGCGCTGGCGGTCTTCGCGCTCGGCGCCTGCGTCACCATCAACGTCTACTTCCCGGCGGCCGAGGCACAGGCGGCCGCCGAAGAATTCGTCGAGAAGGTGCTCGACGAAGGCGCCAACGGGTCGGCGGCCGAAGGCGAACCCCAGGCCCACATGCCGGCACGGCAGCCGCGCTGGAGTCCGATGTCCCTGCTGATTTCGCAGGCCCATGCCCAGGAAGTGGACATCACCATCCGCACGCCGGCGATCCAGGCCATCCAGGACCGCATGGCGGCCCGTTTCCAGTCCGGCCTGCGGCCGCATTTCGATTCCGGCGCGCTGGGTTTCGGCAACGACGGTCTCCTGGTGCTGCGCGATGCCAGCAAGGTGCCGCTCAAGGACCGCGTGTCGGTGAACCAGCTGGTGGCCGAGGACAACCGCGACCGCAACGCCGTTTACCGCGAAATCGCGGTGGCCAACAACCACCCGGAGTGGGAAGACCAGATCCGCCAGACCTTCTCGCGCCAGTGGGTCGCCAGCGCCCGCGCCGGCTGGTGGTACCAGGCC